>PWGS01000048.1 GCA_003554505.1 Desulfonatronospira sp.
AGCTTTGACCACCGGGTGCTGTCTCTTTCCAGAAGAGGGTATGGAGGCAAAGAGGCTGTGGACGCCTCAAGGGGGGTGAACAAGAGCGGTCTGGAACTTGGCATTCAGTTGATGCCGGGGTTGCCAGGATCGGATCCCGAAAGCTTTGCAAGGGACCTGCAGGCTACTGCCCGGCTGCAGCCGGCGGCAGTCCGGATCTACCCCTGCCTTGTACTGGAAGGCACCGTGCTGGCCCGGCAATGGTCCAGGGGCGAATACAGACCCTGGCCGTTAACCACTACCCTGAACCTGGTTTCCAATGCCCTGCTCAGGATGTGGCTGGCCGGGATCCCGGTAATCAGAACCGGCTTGGCCCCGGAAGGCTCTCTTCTGTCCGAAATAAAGGCCGGCCCCTGGCCCCCCGCCATGGGTGCCATATGCCGGGGCAGGGCCCTGGGTGAATACGTGACCGCCATGGCCTCAAGACTTGGTGCAGGCCCCCTGCACGTCCTTGTCCCCCAAAGGGATCTAAGTGATTTCTGGGGACATGGAAAAGAAAACGAAGAACTCTACCAGCGCAGTGGGATTTCAAGGGAAAACGTGAGCACCTGGGACAACGAACTGTTCATGATGACCCAACACGCATCTCAGTTGCCCTGAAGCCCCAGTATGCGCACCATTTCATCCACCGCGGCCCTGGTGAACTCCTCCCTGCTCATGCGCTCTTTGTCCTCTTCACTGAGAACACTTCGGGGCTGGTTTATATACTCCTGCCTGGGAGTAATCTCATAGCCCGGGGGAAAGGAGCGGTTGAAGTACATCTCCTGAAATCCGCTGAATTTCAGGGCATGGGCTGTGGCATCCAGAATAGAGAACTCGTCTGCACCTATAAGACCCTGGTCCCTGGCCTGCATAAGTCCTGCCAGGCATTCCCCGCCCTGGGTACAGGCAATATGGCCGTTTTGATTGGCCAGCAGCATGGCCTCGATTATCTGCTGCTCCCGGACATGCACTACATTGAAGGCATCTTCCCCCTGTTCTTCCTGGTATCTGGCCGCCAGTTCACGCACCCGGGGAAAAGAAACCGGGTTGCCGATCATGGCCGCCTGGGCCACGCTGGGGGTGACCTCGACCGGGGCATAGCTCCTCTCCCGGGGGTTTTGCCGGTAATAGCGGTAAACCGGGTCCGCGTGAGTGGACTGCACCCCGAAAATCCGGGGCAAATCGTCAATTATCTGCAGTTTTTTAAGTTTCAAGAAACCGTTCATTACAGCTGTAATATTGCCTGCATTGCCTATGGGCACAAACACGCACCTGCCGGCCATATCCCAGTTGCTCCACTGGGCGATCTCAAAGGCGTAGCTCTCCTGGCCGAGGATTCTCCAGGGATTTTTGGAGTTCAACAGGGCCACCCTGAAATTATCAGCCAGGTACTCCACCACGCGCATGCAGTCATCGAAAACTCCGGGCAGCTCGATGACCACGGACCCGCTGCCCAGAGGCTGAGACAGCTGCTGCGAGGTTACTTTGCCCTGGGGGAGCAGAACCACGGACTTCACCGGACCGTCCACATAGGCGGCATAAAGGGCCGCGGAAGCCGACGTGTCCCCGGTGGAGGCACAGATGGTCAGCACCTGGTCCCAGTTGTTCCTCTTGACCAGCTGCTTTAAATAACTGAAGGCGCAGGCCATGCCCCTGTCTTTGAATGATGCGCTGGGGTTCTGGCCGTCGTTTTTGAAGGCCAATCTCCGGCCCACAAGTTTCTGCAGCCTGGGCGAAGACTCAATGACAGGAGTATTGCCCTCCCCCAGATACACCACGTCTTCCTTGTCCACCACCGGAGCGATCAGCTCGAAAAATCTGAAGATGCCCTGCATCTGGGTCATCTTGCCGGCTGCGCGCTGGTCGAATACAGCTCTCCACTTTTCCCCGGATGTCTTTTTAAGCTCGCTGAAATTATGGTCCTGCAGGAGAAAAACACCACTGCATTCAGGGCAGGTGTAATGCAGTTCATTGCCCGGATAAATGCTCTTGCACTCCAGGCAGTGATATCTCAGATCCCCCCTGTAGGCTGGAAAGTCGTCCATGGTCATTTATAACCTCTATAAAGTAGTTCTTAAGTTGCTCACCGGATACTTATCTGCCACTTTGAACTGGGGATCCCCGGCTCTCCTGTCAGCCGCCGACCAGAAAAACATCCGCCAGGACCCCGGCCAGCAGGACAACAGAGACAAGCGCATTCAGGGTAAAGAAGGAGACATTGAGCTTTTCCAGGTTGTCCGGCGAGATGAGCCTGTGTTCGATAAAAAGAACCCCGGCCACAACAAACCAGGCCAGATAGTAGGGCCAGGACGCGGCAAAGGCGATCCCTGCCAGCAGGAAAAAAAGGGCTGCATTGACGTGGGCGAATCCGGCCAGGGCAAAAGAAGTGGCCGGCCCATGTCTGGCAGGGATGGATTTCAGGCCGTTTTCCCGGTCAAAATCCATGTCCTGTGTGGAGTAAAGGATGTCGAAACCACCCACCCAGAAAAGCACACCCAGAAATAAAAAGACCGCCGGCAGGGGGAGTTCCGGTGTATAGGCGATCCATCCGGCCAGAGGAGCCAGTCCCAGGACAGAGCCCAGAAAAAAATGACAGAGGCTGGTCCACCTCTTGGTATAGCTGTACACCGCTGACCAGGCCAAGGCGAAAAAAGCCAGCAGAAAAACCGGCAGATTGAGAAAGGCGCAGGCCAGGACAAATATAACCGCACTTGCCGCCAGAAAATAATAAGCCTCCTGCACCCGGATTTCCCCCGTCACCAGGGCTCTGTCCCTGGTTCTAGGGTTCAGGGCGTCCAGAGGAAGATCAGCCAGCCTGTTGTGAGTCATGGCAAAAGAGCGGATCATTATCATGGCCAGGGTCAGAAAGATGAATATCTGCCAGCCGGGCCATCCCTCCGCGGACCAGAAAAGACCCATGTAGGCAAAAGGCAGAGCAAATACAGAATGTTCTATACGGATCATTTCGGCCCAGGCCAGGGTTGCCTGCAACACCCCGGCTGATGTTGAGTCCGTTTTGCTGGTCATTTTAAAATCCTTTTTATCTCACTGGACAATCAATCACACCTGAGGCGTGACCCACGCGGCACCCCGGATTTACGACATTTCTTTAAATCCCGGCCATACAGAAGTATTCAGGAGATAATAAACTGAAGTAATAAAGTTTTTTTTCTTCAACTGTTAACAATCAACCGATAACTTTTAACTCCAATCTATTTCACCGAAAGCTTTAAAAACCTTTTTTTGCCCACTTTCAGGATATACTCTCCTGCACCAGGAACAGCCTCAGGATCTGTAAACTTCTCCCCGTTATACAGTCCCACTGCTTTTTGTCTGCATAGCCTCTTGGCTTCACTGCGCGACGGACACAGCCTGCTTTCCACGAGAATATCGGCCAGCTTTTTGTATTCCTCCCCGGAAACACTGAATTCAGGCATATCCTGGGGTGTTTCATGAGCGGAAAAAACGCGGTTGAAGTCTTCTCTTTCCTTTTCCGCGGTCTGCCGGTCATGAAACCTGGCGGTTATCTCCATGGCCAGTTCTTCCTTGCAGTACTTGGGATGCAGCCTGCCCTGCTCCACGTTATCACGCATGGCTTCTATCTCATTTAAATCCTTGTCGGACAGGAGTTCGAAGTACCGCCACATGAGTTCGTCTTAAATGGACATGAGCTTACCATACATATCCCGGGCCGGTTCCTCGATACCCACATAATTGTCCAGGGACTTGCTCATCTTCTGCACCCCGTCCAGGCCTTCCAGGATAGGCACAGTAAGGATTATCTGCGGCTCCTGTCCGTATTCGCGCTGCAGATCCCTTCCCACCAGGAGATTGAATTTCTGATCCGTGCCTCCAAGCTCCACGTCCGCTTTCAGTTCCACCGAATCATACCCCTGTATCAGAGGATACAAAAACTCGTGTACGGCTATGGAGCGGTTTTCCCGGAAGCGCTTGTCGAAATCGTCCCTCTCCATCATTCTGGCCACTGTATACTTGGAGCAAAGTTCCACAAAGTCCGCTGCATGAAACTTGTCCATCCAGGTGGAATTAAAAACCAGTTCGGTCTTTTCCGGATGCAGGATCCTGTATATCTGGCGCTTGTAGGTTTCAGCGTTTTGAATAACTTCCTGACGGGTAAGTTTTTTGCGGGTTTCGGATTTGCCGGAGGGGTCTCCTATCATGCCTGTAAAATCGCCGATGAGAAAAAGTACATGGTGTCCCAGTTCCTGGAAATGCTTGAGTTTCTGGATGAGCACGGTATGTCCCAGGTGCAGATCCGGTGCCGTGGGATCAAAGCCGGCCTTGACCCTGAGCGGCTTTTTTCTGTCCAGCTTTTTCAACAGTTCAGATTCGCTTACAATCTCCACACTGCCACGCCTGATCAGGGCCATGGCCTCCTGATGATTCCAGCTCATTTCTTCTCCGCTTTAATTTGAAATCGTGTAACTATTCCCCATCCGATAAAATTGGTCAATCTATGCACACCGCTGATATCCAGGGTCCGGGGGCTTTGCAAACTGGGCGTAAACTGTATAAGCGACGCGTAGTCACGCCTGCGGCGTGATTAATCAAAACCGTAAGACACCGAATTTGATTTGAAGAATGTTATAGAAGTTATTCCAGCTTAAAAACTCGTGTATAGGTTTTGATTTACGCTTCCTTGGAGCTCGCCCTGTTAAACACCGCATAGCGGTCCTGCTTCGCAGGGTTTAACAGGGTGGATTTTTACGTCCTGTTTGCGAA
>PWGS01000038.1 GCA_003554505.1 Desulfonatronospira sp.
GATGCCCTGCTGGGCGCCCTTGTGGGCGCGGGGCTTTTCTGGAGCCTGCAATGGGCATACAGAATAATCAAAAAGGTGGAGGGCCTGGGCACAGGGGATATAAAACTCATGCTCATGCTTGGTGCCCTGGTGGGATGTCAGGGCCTGCCCGTACAGATTTTTGCAGCCGCCCTTTCCGGCCTGGCCGCTTCACTTATATA
This sequence comes from Desulfonatronospira sp., assembly GCA_003554505.1. Lineage (GTDB taxonomy): Bacteria > Desulfobacterota > Desulfovibrionia > Desulfovibrionales > Desulfonatronovibrionaceae > Desulfonatronospira. The sequence continues at coordinate 201 of PWGS01000038.1, forward strand.
TATGAAGAAAACGCCAGGGGGCGGAATGCAGACCCCGATTCCCTTCGGGCCTTTCCTGGCCCTGGGAGCGGTGATATATATCCTGGCAGGCGAAAATATCTGGGCCTGGTATCTGGGCGGTTGATCCACCGTTTTGGCATTGCCTTTTAAGGCCGGAAAAATTATCAATGGTGCCTGTAAAAATAACAAACACCTGGAGTAAACATGTTCACACAGCCTGAAAGCTCACTGAAAATTTACAAGAAACGCAAAAAAGCCCTGGAACAGAAGTCATTTCTGCCCAAAGAACTCACCCGACTTGTAGACTTTATCATAAAAAATCAACTTGATGCCGCGGAAAAGGCTTCTCCTGAAAAAAATCCCCGGAAATCTCTTACGCCAAGCCATGAAGTGCTCAGCGGCAAGCCGCTTTTGCCCAGAGAACAGTTTCCACTGGATTACCGGACGTCCAGGGACCTGGCCCGGAAAATCCTGGATTTCATGGGAGATGGTAATGAACACCTGGTCCAGTCCATTGAAGTCATCCAGAAGGAAATGGAACAGGACACCGAATTCCTGGACAGGGCCATGCAGAAATACCTGGAGGGTGACGACGACTTTTTTCGCACTTTCGGGGAAAAGACCCCTTCAGCCCCCAGGAGTCTGAACTTCGTGGTCCAGTCCGCAACAGCTCCCTCCCTGGCCAGGACCGGCGAAACCATGAGTCTGGCCCTGCCCCGGGACCATACCTGGCAAACCGGGCATTGTCCTGTTTGCGGCAGCCTGCCCTATATCGCCGAGCTCAGGGAAAAGCAGGGGTTTCGCTATCTGCATTGCAATTTCTGCCACACCGCGTACCGCTTCAAGCGGATGGCCTGCCCCTATTGCGCCACGGAAAAAAGCGATTCCTTTGAATACTTTCATACCAGGGAAATACCCGGGTTCAGGGTGGATGTCTGTACCTCATGCAATATGTACATAAAAACAATGGACTTCAGGGAAATGGACAAAAAAGTCCTGCCACCGCTGGACGACCTGGAATCACTGCCCCTGGACCTCAAGGCCAAGGAAGAGGGCTATATCCGTCCAACACTGTCAGCCTGGGGCTTCTAGAAACTTACGCCCCTTACAGCACATGGCCTATACAGACTTGAGCCAGGATCTGAACGCAGTAATACTTGCCGGCGGCAAAAGCACCCGCCTGGGAAAGGACAAGACCAGGGTCAGGCTCCGGGGACAAACCATGGTCCAGCGCATGGTCAACCTGGCCGGCAAGTTCTGCCCGGGCACCTGGGTGGTGGGACAGCACCCGGAGCAGGTCGAAGCACCCTGGATGCTGGATGAAATCCCGGGCATAGGCCCCATGGGTGGAATAATAACTGCACTGAAAAGACTGCGCACCCCCTGCCTTGTCCTGGCCTGCGATCTGCCGGGCATGACTGAAGACATGCTTGCAAGGCTCCTGAAAAAACGCAACTCTTCCGGCGTGGAAAAGTGCATGACCACTTTTATGCAGGAACATACCGGATATATCGAATCCCTGGTGGCCATTTATGAATTCCGCTGCCTGGACCTGCTTCTTGCCTCATATGCACAGGGGTGCTACAGGTTGAGCAGAGCCGTGCCGCCGGAAAACCGCCTGCACATCCCTTACGGGATCCAGGAGGAGCATTATTTTTTTAATGTAAACTACCCCCGGGACCTGGAAAAGATTCTTGCTGAAACCAACCCGGGGGCCTGAGCAGTGTAAGCTTCATGCCCTTTATTCAAGCCGCAGGAATTACGGGAGCAATCTGTCTCCTTCTTGCCGGACACCCTGCCTGGGCCGGACAGGGTACAATTTACTATTATCAGGACGACTCCGGTACGCACCACTTCACAGATCTGCCCACTTCACAGGAATACCGGCCATTTGCATTTTTCGGACGCACCACGGTGAAGACACCCGGGCAGCTGCAGCAGAGCATAGAGACCCACAGCAGCAGCTATCAGGTGGATCCGGACCTTATCCGGGCCATGATCCAGGTGGAGTCCAGCTTCGATGCCGGGGCAGTATCTCTGGCCGGAGCCCGGGGTCTGATGCAGATCATGCCGAAAACGCAGAAAGACCTGGGACTCAAAGACCCCTTTGACGCGGACTCCAACGTAGAGGCCGGCGTCCGGTATTACAGATGGCTTTTAAACCGCTTCCAGGAAACCGAGCTTGCTCTGGCCGCATACAATGCAGGTCCGTCCAGGGTGGAAAAATATGATGGGATCCCTCCTTTTGAGGAAACGGTAAACTACGTTGACAGGGTCCTGGACATTTACAACAACTCCAAACAGGTCCGGTGAAAAACATGTTCAATCTGCCCAACAGCCTGACATTCGCCCGCATTGCCACTGTACCCATAATAGTAATCCTGCTCTATTTTCCTTCCAGGACCACCGCGGCGGCAGCCATGCTCATCTTTATCATAGCTTCCCTGACAGACCTCTTTGACGGCCTGCTGGCAAGGAGATACAATCAGGTAACCAAAATGGGCAAGTTCCTGGACCCTCTTGCGGACAAGATCCTCATCACCGCAGTACTCATAATGCTGGTGCACAACGGCTGGCTGCAGGCCTGGATCGCCATTGTGATAATCACCAGGGAGATAACCGTCACCGGGCTCAGGGCCATTGCCGCTGAGCAAAGCATTGTCATCTCCGCTGACAGATACGGCAAGCTGAAAACCATTTTCCAGGCTGTAGCCCTTTGCCCCCTGATGCTTCACTATCCCTGGTGGGGTTTGGACCCCAACCTGCTGGGACAGGTCCTGATTCACATCGCCCTGCTCCTGGCGGTGGTTTCCGGGATCAATTACCTGAGAGGGTTTTACGTGCAGGCCTTCCGGTAAACAGAGGACAGAAGATTGAAGACAGAGGACAAAAAGTAGAAGCATGCTGGTGAGTTGTTCCCATGCAGGACCCGGATTGCTGTAGCCATCGGCGTCGGCGTCGGGGTCGGGGTCGGTATCGGAATCGGGATCGAAAAAAATCAGAATGGGATTTGGACACGAAAAACTGGATGTATACCGTGCCGCCATCGAGTATGTCGGCTGGGCTTATCGATTCTGCGAGAGCCTGAAAGGTCATCGCAACGCCAAGGACCAACTTCTTCGCGCTTCTCAGGCAATACCGCTGAATATCGCCGAAGGCAACGGTAAAGCCACCGAAGGGGATCGGCGGCGTTATTTTGAGATTGCGCGTGGTTCTGCTTTGGAGTGCGGTGCTGTTCAGGATATCCTTCAAACTTGCGGGGCACTCTCAGCCGAGGAGAACGATAGTCGCAAAGCCTTGCTGGACCGTATCGTAGCCATGCTGACCAGACTTGGACAACGTGGCTACACAATAAATGAGCACCAGAAGCAATACACAGTCGGAATCGATACCGATCCCGATACCGACCCCGACACCGATAAGAACAGAGGATAAAAAGTGAAAAGGGGTTAATACATGGCCCAGATAGATGCCTTTTTCAAAATGATGCACGAACTTGGGGCTTCGGACCTGCATCTTTCCACGGGTTCTCAGCCCATAATCCGCCTGCACGGCGAACTGCAGCGCATCAAGTACAAGGCCCTGGAAAACGAAGAACTGAAAAAACTGCTCTATGAAATCACACCGGAGAACAAGGTCAAGGCCTTCGAGGAAAGCGGAGATGTGGACTTTTCCTATGAAGTACCCAACCTGGCCAGGTACAGGGTCAACTTCTTCTGGCAGAGGCTTGGCGTGGCCGCGGTCTTCCGGGAAATCCCCCAGAAAATCCTGAGTATAGAGGACCTTGGCCTGCCGGGCATCATGAAGCGCCTGGCCATGCTCCCCAAGGGACTGGTCCTGGTCACCGGCCCCACCGGAAGTGGAAAGTCAACCACCCTGGCCGCCTGCATCGACTACGCCAACAAGACCCGCAAGGATCATATCCTGACCATTGAAGACCCGATAGAATTTGTGCACCAGCCCGAAAACTGCCTTATAAACCAGCGTGAGGTGGGTCGGGACACCCAGAGCTTTAAAGCCGCCCTGCGCGGGGCCCTGCGCGAAGACCCGGACATCATCCTGGTGGGTGAACTGCGCGACCTGGAAACCATTGAACTGGCCCTGGAAGCCTCTGAGACCGGACACCTGGTCTTCGGGACCCTGCACACCATATCTGCTTCCAAGACCATTGACCGCATCATCGAAGTCTTCCCCGGAGAGATGCAGGGCCAGATAAGATCCAGCCTGTCCGAATCCCTGCGGGCCATCATCGCCCAGAGTCTGTTCAAGCGCATAGACAAACCAGGCAGGGTGGCCGCCCTGGAGATTCTCATTGCCACCCCTGCAGTTCGAAACCTCATACGGGAAAACAAGAACTTCCAGATAAATTCCGTCATTGAGACCGGCAAGAAATACGGCATGCGGACCCTGGACGAATCCATCATGAAGCATCTGCAGCAAAGCGTCATCGACCCTGAAGACGCCTACAACAAGGCGGTAAACAAGGCCAAATTCAGGGATTATCTCAAGGACACTCCCCAGGACTTCACAGAGGTGTAATCATGCTCAAATCCCAGCTGGA
>PWGS01000072.1 GCA_003554505.1 Desulfonatronospira sp.
CGGAGAGGGTCGATAGAAAACCGAAAGCCAAAGTTGCGTGGGGCCTTCCCCAACAGCTTCGATACCGATCCCGATTCCGATACCGACCCCGACAAAACCAGTTATCATGGTGAACAGTTACTAAGCTTTAATCCATGATCGTTAGCCCTCAATCCATAACTCATAATCAATAATCCTCTACCAAGTAATGCAGATTCATAAACTAAAAGATATCTTGCCATCCGGGCTTGCCGGTTCCATTTCCTGTACGTCTGATTTTAGTGGCAGCTTCCAGCGCAGCTGGCGGGAATTCAGGGTTTTTGAGTTTCAGACATGTGTTTCCAGCCTGGACATGGCCTGGGAGCTCATGGGTGAGGGTGAAATGCTGCCCGGGGACTCTGTGCTTTGCCTGGAGCAGACCGGCGGCAGAGGACGGATGCGCAGACACTGGTCTTCCCCCAGGGGCAACGTTTATGCCGCCCTTAAGCTGCCTGTCCCGGATTCCCCGGAAAAGAACAGGATGCTCAGTATAATTGTCGGACACTCATTTCAGCGAGCCCTAATGTCCCGCGGCGTCGAAGTCTTTCTCAAGTGGCCCAACGATCTGGTTGTAAATGCAGTCAAGGCCGGAGGCATACTTATCGAGGAAAAGGGCGGCAACATACTTGCCGGTATCGGCCTGAACCTGAAAGCCCTGCCGGACTCCAGGGAGCTTAGAGAAGGCAGGCTGATGGACCCTGTCCACCTGTACAGGGCCTGGCCGGGAGCTGACCCTCTCTCAGCCTGGGCTGAGCTTGTGTATCGGGAACAAATCTGGTATGATAATATATTGTGCAATTATTCATTAATTGACTTTATTAGTGAAGTTAAGCCATATTTATGGCTTGTGAACCAAAAGGTCAGGGTTGAGCAGAACAATGGGGTTCTGGAAGGCTACCTGCAGGGGATAGATGGAAGCGGAGGCATCATACTGGAATGTTCGGGTCAGATAGAGCATATCCAGGCAGGCACGCTTCTTTCGTGAACATCATCCCTGAAAGGATATAAATCCAAGCAAATAAAGGAAAACAGAGTCATGGAGATCAAGAGTTTCGAGCAAGTAATCAAGGAGTTGGAGGGACGGAAGATACTGGTGGCCAACCGGGGCATCCCGGCCAGGCGCATTGCCAGGTCAATCCGGGAAGTATTTAATGCAGTTCCGGTTATGACTGCAACAGACGTGGATAAGACCGCCCCCTTCACATCCGGAGCACAGGAACTGCTCTTGCTGGGAGAAGATTCCAGGGCTTACCTGGATATGAACAAGATCATTGCCAAGGCCAAGGCCATGGGAGGGATAGCCATCCATCCCGGATGGGGATTTATTTCCGAGGACTTTTCCTTTCCTTCCCAGTGCCGCAAGTCCGGGCTGGTATTCATCGGCCCCGAAGACAGGCCCATGGAAATACTGGGCAACAAGGTGGCAGTGCGGGAACTGGCCAAAAGGGTGGACGTGCCGGTTGTGCCTGGCTCTGAGGGAGCCGTCACCGTGGAGCAGGCACTGGACATGGCTTACGAGATCGGATTTCCGGTGATGCTCAAGGCCGAAGGAGGCGGCGGAGGCCGCGGCATTTACGAGGTTTTCAAAGAGGAAGAGCTGGAAAGGGCCTATGCCAAGGCCTCGGCTCTGGCCCAGGCTTCATTCGGCAATCCCCGCCTGTACGTGGAAAAGCTTCTGACCTCTGTACGCCATATCGAGATACAGGTGGCGGCAGACAGGCATGGCAATGTTTTTGCCTTTGACGAGAGGGACTGCACCCTGCAGCGCAACCATCAGAAGCTGGTGGAGATCACCCCCTCGCCCTGGCCGGTCATGAACGAAGAACTCAGGGAAAGGCTCAAGGAGTATTCCCGCAGGCTGGTAAGCGAGGTGGGTTACCATTCCCTGTGTACAGTGGAGTTCCTGGTGGACCGCGAGGGCAATCCCTATCTTATCGAGGTCAATACCCGTCTTCAGGTGGAGCACGGCATCACCGAATGCCGCTACGGTGTAGACCTGGTGGAAGAACAGATCGCCATGGCCTTCGGTTCACAGCTGCGCTTCAATGAAAAGGATACCCTGCCCAGCAATCATTCCATGCAGGTGCGCATCAACTGCGAGGATCCCCAGCAGGATTTTGCCCCCAATGCCGGTCTCATCACCAGGTACCAGTCTCCCGGCGGACAGGGGGTGCGCGTGGATTCCTGCATCTCTGCCGGCTATCATTTCCCTTCCCAGTACGATTCAGCAGCAGCCCTGCTTATTGTCTACGGCAACTCCTGGAATAAAATCGTGGGTACCATGGAGAGGGCTCTCAATGAGTACATAGTGGGAGGGCTCAAAACAACCGTTCCTTTTCACCGCAAGGTGATGGCCAATGCCCAGTTTCGAAGCGGGGACTACGACACCAATTTTGTGGGCCAGACCCCGGAACTTATGGTCTACCGGGACCGCGAGCCGGAAGCCCTGCGCCTTTCCAAGCTGGTGGCGGAAATATCCGCCAGGGGATACAACCCTTACGTGGAGCTCGGGGAATACCGTGGAGTGCACGACAAGAGACTGGGACGCATAGAACCGGTGCTGCCCTCTCTAAAACACGACGATTACCATTACCCCTATCCCCGGGGAGACAGGGACGCGGTTCTGGATTATATCCGGGACAGCGATCATGTCCACTTCACCGACACCACCACCAGGGACATAACCCAGTCCAATTCCGGCAACAGGTTCCGCCTGGCCGAGGACAGGCTTATCGGACCCTATCTGGACAAATGCGGGTTCTTTTCCCTGGAAAACGGCGGAGGAGCACACTTTCATGTAGCCATGATGGCCAACATGACCTATCCCTTCAGCGAGGCCAGGGAGTGGAACCATTTCGCCCCCAACACCCTGAAGCAGATACTTATCCGTTCCACCAACGTTCTTGGATACAAGCCCCAGCCCAAGAATATCATGCGTCTCACCGGAGAGATGATCTGCGAAGACTACGACGTCATCCGCTGCTTCGATTTTTTGAACCATATTGACAACATGCTGCCTTTTGCCCAAGTGGCCATGAGCCACAAGAAAAATATCTTTGAGCCGGCCATCTCCCTTTCCTATGCCAAAGGGTTCGATATCAAGCACTACATGGGAGTGGTGGACGAGATAGTAAACCTCATGAGCAGGGCTACGGCCATGGCCCATGACAAAGTGCTGAAGAAATTCATCCTGGGCCTCAAGGACATGGCCGGTGTCTGCCCGCCCTGGTTCATCAGGGAGCTGGTAGGCAAAATACGCACCAAATATCCCGAACTCGTCGTACACTACCACCGTCATTACACAGACGGACTGTTCGTGCCTGCTGTGGCTGAAGCAGCCAGGGCCGGGGCCCATATAGTGGACACGGGTATCGGGGCGTCGGTGCGCTGGTACGGCCAGGGCGAGGTCCTGTCCACTGCAGCCTATATCGAGGAACTGGGCATGAAGACCAATCTGAACAAGGACATGATCCGCAAGTGCGGCTTTGTCCTGAAGCAGATCATGCCCTATTACGACAAATATACAGCCCCTTATTTCCAGGGAATAGACTACGACGTTGTCGAGCACGGCATGCCCGGAGGGGCCACTTCCTCATCCCAGGAAGGGGCCATGAAGCAGGGCTATATTCCCCTGCTGCCCTATATGCTGCGCTTCCTGGCCGGGATCCGCAAGATAGTACGTTACCACGACGTTACCCCCGGGTCGCAGATTACCTGGAATACAGCCTTTCTGGCCATCAGCAACGTGTACAAGGAAAAAGGGGAAAAGGGGGTCAGGCATCTGTTGAATGTACTGGACAAAGTTGTAACCACCCCGGAAAAGGAGCTGGATGAGCAGACAAAACAGGACAGGCTGGAGATCTACAAGCATTCCAACGATGCCTTCCGCAATCTGCTCCTGGGCAAATTCGGGCGCCTTCCTCAGGGATTTCCTCCGGACTGGGTATATGAGAGCGCTTTCGGAGAAAACTATCAGGATGCCATCGCTTCCAGGACTGAAGAATCTCCCCTGGTGAACCTCGAAGATATCGACGTTTCCAATGAGGAAAAGAACCTGTCCGACAATATCGGCCGCATTCCCACAAGGGAGGAGCTGGTTCTGTATCTGAATCATCCTGGAGACGCCCTGAAAAACATCCAGCTCAAGTGCGAATATGGCGACCCCAACCAGCTACCCCTGGACGTGTGGTTCGAAGGCCTTCTCCCGGGAGAAGAGATCTTTTTCGAGGACACCAGCGGGATGCCGCATTTTCTGTCTGTTCTGGACGTTTCCGCACCGGACATCAACGGTATGAGCGTGGTGCGCTATTCCCTGGATTCGGAGTTCTTCTCCCACCAGGTAAAAGTCAAGGAAGGCATGGGAGCAGCCCTGGATGCGCTGGAAATGGCCGATCCAAGGGATCCGCACCAGGTGGGTTCCCCCAATACCGGAGACTTGTGGGTGATGCACGTCAAGCCAGGAGACAAGGTCAAAAAAGGGGAAGAACTCTTCAATATTTCCATCATGAAACAGGAAAAGGCTGTACTTTCTCCTGTGGACGGGGTGGTCAAGAGGGTGGTCAAGTTCGCCGACTTTCAGGGAGACAGGAAGATGGTTCCGGTAAAAGAAGGCGAACTCCTGGTGGAACTGGGTCCTGTGCCTTCCACCTGCCCTGGCTGCGGTGATCATATCCTCATGGATGATTGCAAGTTCTGTCCAGAATGCGGTCAGAGACTCTAGCTGGTTTTCATCCGGAAA
>PWGS01000176.1 GCA_003554505.1 Desulfonatronospira sp.
CCGCCCCGGCTCCAGCTCCCCGTCCACCAAGGCTTGAGCTTTCCAAGCTTCAATCTTCACCAAGGCCTTGCGTATCGCTTTGGAAAAATGGTTACGCGCCTTGCATTTATCAATATAGTATGAAAGTGCAGCAGGATCTGCAAAACCCAGATAATAGCATAGGCCCGCCTTTGTTGGAATTTTGCCCCGCTCAGAGCATGAATGAAAATACTCTGCAATCTTTTCCTGGAGCTGGTCAGCGTTGCGGTACTTTCGTGGTCGTCCTTTTTTCCTGGACGCCATAACACATTCCCCCAGATCGTATCACTGTATTGCACAGGTTGACCATATCAACCATACTGCATGATGGTAGATTAACGACTTTTTACAAAATTGTCAAATTGTAGCGGGGGATGTTGATTCGGACTGGGGCTGCAGACAGCTGCTGGTCCAGATACTGTGACCCATGCTCGCTCCTACTACCAAACTTCCCAACGGAGTTAAAGATCGAATCTCTACGGACTGTACTACCATGCGCTCCTACAGAATTGAGAATAGATTGCGAGTCCATAGTGCTAGTTGAAATTTTTCCTAGGAAAGTGCCATCCTGCGCTACGATATAACCGTCCAATAGATCGGAAAATGAAGGTTCTGAAAAAACAAGCTGATATGGACGAGAAGTGGTGTCTTCGCTCGTTAACTTACCGGTATGTCCCTGGGTTCGCGATCTTTGCTCCAATATAGGTCTAGATTCCAGGATATTTTGTGAGTCAGGTATCGTCAATTGACCTTGGGTTTTTGCTTCAGGTGATTCATCAGTACATGGTGAATCAGAAAAAATAGTCGTTCCAACGGACGTCTTGTAGCAGTAAATTGTTGATTGTCCGCCTACTACATCTGTCACTAGCAGAAAGGCCAAAATCAAGATCAGATAAACAACTGCCTTCATGTAAGTTCCTCCTTCATTACTCTCGATTTTAGCCAAGGATTATCAATTTTTTGAATATCACGATAACGAACATAATATTAATAATATTTTTTTCATACTTAAAAACATAACGTGCCATAGTCTTTTCAGAGCGATTTTGTAGACTACCACTGTTGATCCTCATGACCTTTTTGCCTTCACTCCCTTCTTTTTGTCCACTTTTTATATCCTATTAAAATCATAACACCTTTCCCTCACCAAAACCCATATTATTGCTAATTTAGTATTAACTAAATTAAATATAATTTTTCCAAAAAAATAATATATATTCGAAATAATTGATGATTTTCTGACAGATTCGGCTTCTCCTGTGAGCTGGAAATTATGCCCATGTGTGTGGGGGTGGGACCTCAATATTATAGGTACTTAGGAGTCCCTTACCCATCATTCGGGGTACCCGGGGTCCAGGTACCGTAACACTCAACCACAGGAGGTCCGTATGCAGTGCGTGAGGTGCAACCGACAGTTAAGGCTCCAGGACTTCGTCCTCCTCGAAGAGAACGAGTCTGATCCCCACGACAGCCTGGTTATGGGATTGTGCGAGTGCAGCGAGATGATGGTGCTGTCAGAGGAGCTGGAGCATGAATACTGGCAGCAGCGCATACTTCATGCTCAGATGGAGAGGAGCCGGGAGCTCCACCATCCCTTCTAAGCTCTCACCACCTGCCGTCAGTGCTTGCGACTGGCGGTAGGGCATGAGCGCTTAGCTCAGATAATAATTTAACTAAGGAGGTTAATATGCACGTAAAACAAGGTTTAACAGGGCAAGACATGGAATTTGTTATGGACACTTTGGTGCCCAAAATGAGGCACTACGAGGTCCACGGTAAATGGTCTACGTATGACTCAGGCGTAGCCAAGGGGCTGGAGCTGGCAATTAACCTGCTTCAAACCGTAGAACACAACAGGAGCAAAAAAGCTGTGCGCTCTTGTTCATTCTGCGGAAAGAATGAGGTTCAAGTACAGACCCTTATAGAGTCTGCACTTACCCATTCCGCTGCCTGTGAGACCTGTGCTCTTTACGTCTACGAAGATGCCTTGGAGGCATTAGCTGAACAGGCCAATGCTGCCAACATCGACATCGAGGAAAGTCAAAAAGGTTTACGTTAAACACTCCACCCTGCCGTCAGTGGCCACACCTGGCGGTAGGCCAAGAGCGTTTAGCTCAAATCTAAGACTAGGGAGGTGAATAATATGCAGATCAGCGGACAAGGGCGCAAGATCGACACCGAATGCCCTCACTGCGGCGCGGAACATTCGGTACGAGTTGAGACCTCTGAGCTCTCTTGGTTCATCAAGATAGAGGTCTTGTATGGCGGCATGGTGTGTTCTCCATGCTTTGATGATGGTGCCAGGGCATACCACCTGGCAACAGTCGTCCATTAAAAATCAGGAGGTAACCATGAAGTTTGAAGAATACCTCACCCCAGAAGGTGAAAAAAGGTGGCTTGCCTGGGGCACTGGTTTTACCGGTGATCCACGTCAAGCCAGGTTCAAATGCGACAAGTACGTTTATGAATGCGACATGCTGGCAACCACCTTCTGGGTCAGGACAAAGACGGGCAAGTTTGAGGGGTACCCACTACACCTCTTCGGAGGGGCCGCTTGGCACATGAAAGAACGCCTTGCATGCCGGGTGGCACTTCTCGAGATCCGCAAAGCCAGGACAAAGCCCTCTAAGCATTCAAGAACCGGCATTACCCTGTCTGTATCCAAGGCAAAAGACATTCAGGAGCTTTGTAGGGCAGCCTTTAATCCCGCAAGAACTTCCCATCTTGAACTCATGCAGGAGCTCGATCAACTGTTCCGCACCGGGCAGGCCCCTGTAAACTAACCACTCAACCTGAATATCCGCTGTTTAGCCGCTGTCAGCATGGTGCTGGAAGCGGTTTTTTTACGTCTAATGCCCGGCATAGGGCGAAACAAAATGGAGGTTCTATCATGCAAGAGATCAACATCGAAGGCTGGACAACTGCACCCGTAGAGCACGAATTCGTACCAGGCCGGATCAGGGAAGACGGCAAACCTGTCGAGCATAGGTATACCCTGCATCTGCTCATCCCCAAAAATGGCAGTGGCCAGTACATCAAGGCACGGGTCAACTTCTGGGCAGCACAGGCGCTCAAGGCCAAGCAGCTACTCATGGATGAGCCGCACAAGGCCCACCTAAAGATCATTAACGGGACTGTCAGCGACTATACCTGCAGGTACACCGGAAAGAAGCGCTACTCCGTCAATGTCAATGACCGGGAGCAGGTCAAGATCATCAAGCGTGAGCCCTGGGTAGACGATGGTTTTGGCTTTGAAGGCGTCCTCAATAAGCTGAAAAGACAGCACGAAGACCAGAGGGACTTCTGCGAGCCCTTCATCTAAAACTGTAACCAAATAACCTACCAACAAGGTCAACTTTGTAAGGCCGGGCACAGTGCCTCCCATCACTGTCCCGGCCTTTTTACGTTCAACACCCAAAACAAGGAGGTTTTCAAGTGAACTGGCTATCCATTGAATTCAATCGCAATTTTTATCGCAGGCCCAGAGGTGGACATCCCGTGCCCAACCCAGGTGCCATCAGCATCAAAGCTCCCAGAGTGATTGTCCGTCCCAAGGGCAGCAAAGTTACCCGTCCCGCCCATAACCAGGCCCAATAACCGGCGTAACATCCTACGACTAAACACAAGTCCTCGGGATTTATTACGTCAAAACATAAGGAGGTTTCTATGAAGATGTATGGCCGTGATGTTTCAGACCTTAGTGTTCACGAGATCAACAAATTGTTCAGGCAATACGATGAAAGCCACCTGTGGCCTGTCTGCAACCAGTTCAACGCCACAAACAGGGCTATCAGGCGTCTCAGGCGCAATGTCCTGCCTCACATCGGACCCACCGGCGGCATCGAGTATGCCTACATGCTGGATGAGGAAATAAGTCAGATCGTCAATACCATCATCTAACCCAGTAATCTCAAAACAGGAGGTAAGATCATGAAAGCACATTTCGTTTCAGAACAAGAAGTCCGTGCAGTTCCCGAAGTACAGGGCACCAGAACCTGGAGGCCTGTGCATCACAGCCTGGTTATTGATGCTGTGGAGCATGCAGTATCCGAGGCAGGCCTGGGCATCCAAAGTAAGCGCTTTGAGCTCACCACCGGAGGAGGTAACCTGTTCGCTTCATACCGCCTGGACCAGGGCCGGGACGGAGTCAACTGGCAGATCGGATTTCGCAACTCAATTGCCAAGCGCTTTGCCGTAGGCATAACAGCCGGCACATATACAATGGTCTGCTCCAACCTGGTCTTTGCCGGTGACTTCGTCGAATTCCGGAAGCACACCAAAGGCCTGGACACAGACGAACTCTTTGCCATGTCCGGCAGGGCCATAGAGACCACAGTCCACCGCCTGGAAAGTCTGGAAGCATGGCAGCTGGATCTAAAGAACATCCCTCTGTCCCAGCGCCACTTGCGCATCTTGAGCTTCGAGGCCATGCGCAAGCAAGCCTTTCCAGCCAGTCGTTTCCACCGGTTCCTGGAGGCCTACAGAGAGGAAGTCGCCTTAAACGGCCTGACCTTGTACACCTTTTACCACAGCATCACCAGAACCATCCGGGATCAGTCCCTGAGCAGAATATCCACCCGCTCAGAAGTCCTTAATCAGCTCGTACAGGACTACCAGCACTGGCTGTCCAGAAACAGATAGCCCTTCTGTTGTCCAGGTTAAATCCCGGGCTTTTTTATGTCTAAAATCCATACCTATAAAGGAGGTTTTTATGGC
>PWGS01000188.1 GCA_003554505.1 Desulfonatronospira sp.
AGCTCGGTCTTTAGATGAATTCCGGCCAGTATTTTTTCCTCGATGCTGTTTTTGCTCACCAGATTGATGACATTTATACTGGTGCTGGTCTGGCCTATTCTATTCACCCGCCCGATGCGCTGGTTCAGCCGGGCCGGATTCCAGGGCAGCTCGAAGTTGAGCACGCAGTCCGCTGCCTGCAGGTTCAGCCCGGTGCCCCCGGAATCCGTGGACAGAAACACCTTGCATTCCGGGTTGTTGGTAAACTCGTCAATCAGGGCCTGGCGTTTGTTCACCGGTATCTTGCCGCTTAACTCCACGAAGTTGATGCCCATTCTGGATAACTGTTTGGCTATGAGGTAGGTCATGGTGGTCCACTCGCTGAAAATGACCATCTTGCGCCCGCTTTGGACCACGATTTCATCCAGGATGCCCTCCAGTTCCTTAAGCTTGGGCGAGATCCTGGTGCTGCGGTCCACCAGGTAGGTGGAATCGCACACCCGGCGCATCTGCAGAAGCAGTTCCTGTATGCGGCGCACGTCCATGGGGGTCAGAAACTTCTTATTCAGAAGGGGCAGCAGGTACTGCTTGTATCCATTGTGCATCTTGGACTGCACCTCGGACAGCTCCAGGTAATAGGTATTGGTGACCTGCTCCGGCAGATCCTTGAGCCCCTCTTCCTTGCGCCTGCGAATCACCAGGGGTTTTAACTTTTCATGCAGCAGAGCCAGGTTGCGATACCCCAGGATCTTGTCCTTTTTCTCCCGGCTGAGCATAAAATGATCCGCTGCGAACTTCCAGAGCGGGGCCAGCAGGTACGGCTCCAGAAACTGCACAATGGAATAGACGTCCTCCAGCTTGTTCTCCAGGGGAGTTCCCGTAAGGACCAGGGCGTGTTTGCGGGGCAGGCTCTTGACCGCATCCGCGGTCTTGGTGGCGAAATTCTTGATCCTCTGGGCCTCGTCCAGGATGACCAGATCCGGCTTGAAACGGCGCAGGGTGGTCACGGCGCGCAGCACGGCCTCGTAATTGGTAATCTTGAACAGGCTGTCATCCTGAAAATAAATCTGCTGGCGCATTCTGGCCGATCCGGCCACTACCACGGCCTGCTCGCCGGTAAACCTTTCAATCTCGCGCTTCCATTGCTCCTTGAGCGAGGCCATGGTGATTATCAGGACCCGGTTAAAACCAAATACCTCCTTTTTCAAAATACCCAGGGCAATGGCCTGCAGAGTCTTTCCCAGGCCCATCTCGTCCCCGATGAGGGCGGCCTTGCGATACAGCCCGAAGCGCACCCCATCTTCCTGGTAGGGATACAGGGCCGTACTTATGCCCTCAAGAGAGGGAAGCTCTTCCCGGGAAAGCTCATCTACTTCCTGCTTCAAAAAATATCCTTCCACCCGGTTGTGCACTTCTTCCCGGATGCGCACCTGTTTGCGCTCCCGGACCGCATCCATGAAATCCAGCGTGCGTCCCAGGTCTTCAAGCCTGAAAATGCCTCCCTGGTCAAAATATTTCTCCAGTACCGGGGCAATCTCCTGAATCTCGCTCCGGGGGCGTTCACAGAAAAGCCTGGGCAGGCCCTTAGCGGAGTCCCAGTATACATCCACAAAAGGAAAGAGCTCCTCCCGGCCCTGCTCCAGATCCTTTTTGCTCAAGATCTGTTCCTTGAGGGCCAGAAGGTGCTTGCAGGTGCCCAGTTGATTAGTGTTGAAATCCGGACAGGAACAATGTCCCAGCCCGTTAGCCGGGTCATGCAGAGTTACCCGGTACTGCCTGCCCTGCTCGGTTTCCAGGAGATTATCCCCTTTGATCATGTCCCCGCGGATCACCTTGAACTCTTCTTTTCTGGCCCGGCTTCGGCGGTCTTCCATGGCTTTTTCCCGGATTTCTTCAGGAGTAAGATAGTCGGAAAGCTTTTCCGGCTCCTGGGGACTGGACTCCACCTGCCACTCCTGGACCCGGTCCAGCACATCCAGGGCCACGGCCACCACGTGCTTGCATCCCGGGCCGGGATACGGGCAGTCGCAGGAACATTCCAGGCCATTATCCCGCACAACCACTACCGTGGAATAGTCCCCGTAGTTGCCATCCACCTGGTACTCATACCTGCCTTCTTCCGGGAAGGCCTCCATGCACATGTAGACCCCGTCCTCGTATAAAGTGCGCCCCCGCTGAAAAATCACCCTGCTGTCAGCCACCTGGTCGCGGATTGCCAGTTCATCAAAATCAAGCATATTCAGGCTCCTGTCTTGAAGTTACCATGAGTCATCGCCGGGAAGTTTCTTTGAAATCCATGCCTTCTGTTTTGATTCAGGTGTCAGCCTTACGCAAGGTCGAAAACGATTTTTAATGCACTGTCAATTTTTGCCATGAATCGGTCTTCCAGCCCACCTCGCACTTTGACTAATCGAGCACGGTGATCAACAGGACGTGTCTGCAGGCAATCCGCCACCGACTTTTTGCTCAGCCCGTTGTTCGAGGACGGGACAATTTCCACGTTAGTGATGATGCTGACTTTTTTCACGCTCCATGCAGTTAATGGCACCACCTGAATGATTGGGAGTCGCGCATTATACGTATTGTTTGTGACAATTACGCATGGCCGAATTTTTCCTGTTTCAGAACCCCTGGGAGGATCAAGATTTACGTCGATGACCATCCCTCTCTTTAATGTGTTCATGTTGGCCACTCTGATAGCGCTGCATCTGTCCATTCCTGCGTTTCATGGTCTTCTTCATAGACTTCGGCATATAAGGCAGCCGACTCGCGCAGGCGCTTCTGAGCTAATTCTGCTGACAACCGGTCCAGAGCGGTACGCACCACCTCGCTTTTATCCTTAAATCCATACAGTTTGCATTGTTCAATGAATTGAATATGCGATTCTTTGAGGCTAAATTTGGCTTGAATCATTAGCACCTCCAAGTTGGGCAGTATGAGACCCTAAATCAGGTCCCAATTATGAGGTCTAACAAATGTAAAGTCAAGGGTTCCTGCAAAAGGAGGAAAACCAGGCACGAGTAGCTGCGGATGGCATGCACCTGCCTGGATTAACGCGTTTTTGTACTTAACATCGCCAGGGTTATTTGAACTAAATTTTCAGGCTGCAGTTCAGAATTAGGACTTTAATTCGCAGCCCTGGAAGCCAGCAGCAATAATCAACTGAAGAAAAAGTCGGCCCATCATTTTTTGTATGCTGGCTTTAAGCCTTGAAACATTGGATAGTGTTTCACATTCAGTGTTTTCAGCTCTGCCTGTTTTATTTCAGCAGGTGCAGCCAAAATTGCATCAGCAAGTCCTACTCCATGCGACTTATTGAAATCACGCTTGTAAATTCCACCAACTTTTGCAATCTCAGAGTCAAGGGGAACAACATGAAACAGGGAAATGAAACTGTTCAGTACATCCATTTCGTCATTACCTTTTACTCCTGCATACAATTCCGCAACGACTATCGGGGAAAGGATGATCTGCGAGGAAAAATTATTTATGAACTCAATGGCCTCATTATAGCCACGTAAAAAGTCGACCAGGATGTCGGTATCAACAAGAATTGAACTGGGCATGGTTCTATCTATCCCATTGGGATCGTATTGCTCGAAAATCAGGCAAATCTTTACGGTTTTTCCAGATCCCTGCGGCTTTTTGGAGTGCTGTCTTTTTTTGATCTTGGCCGGCTTGAGCAATAAGGCGATCTATGGCCTCGCGAATGATTTCGCTTTGTTTTTTTCCTGAATTCCTGGCAATTATGGCCAGTTCGGCACGCTGCTTGTCAGTCAGATATATTTGAGTTCGTATCATAACTGCCCTCCATGATGTATACATCATACATATACATCAATTGCTGGATCAGTCAAGGCCAACGACAGGCTTAACCGGCCGACATTGAAGCATAGCGAAAACGGCGGTCCGGGTTGAAGTTTTGTTCTTTATGTTTTATTTCGACCTTACCTCACCACACTCTATGGACCACGCCTGGGGATACGCAGCAATTCGTAGCGCGGCTTTCCTTACTTCTTCCCTGAACCTGCGTCCAAGTCCTGAATATTCAAGTTCGTAGTAACGGACAGCATCTTCCAGTTCTTGACTGGCAAGTCTGGTAAATATGACACGCATCATTCTTCCTTGAATATCTCCTCCATTGGGACGCCTTCGAGTTTTCCTTCCCGATAAGCATTAAGTCGCTTTTCAGATTCTTCAGCCCAGATATCATCCAGTCTTTTGTCAGGCTCATCCAGGCTTTTTATCAAGCCTTCCACAAGGGCGAACCGCTCCTCAGGTTTTAGCTTCATCGCCGCATCTAGCAGTTCTTTTTCAGTGGTTACTCCTCAGACCCTGCCACAAAAAACAAGAAACTTAGACAGGATTAACAGGATTGCCCCCAGTTGAATGGAAGAGATTCAACGGGGCAGGCAGGATAAGCAATCAGCGGCCCCGGTGAAATCAGCTGCGCTGTCCTTCGGAATTTCACAGGGCAAGCCGGAAGCCGCAGATTGCATTAGCCATCGCCAAAGGCGATTGATAACCTTTTGGCCTGGCTTCCGGCTTGTCCTGTTGAATAGCTCGAAGAGCTAGCCCGCAGGGCATTCAACCGGGGCCAGGACAAAATGATTTTTTTCTTTATCCATCTCTTAATCCTGTTAATCCTGTCAAATAGCTCTTTTCTTTATTGGGTTGCGGGC
>PWGS01000160.1 GCA_003554505.1 Desulfonatronospira sp.
CCTGGTGGGAGGCATTTTGCATATCAAATGGAACGTGCTCGGCCCCGGTGAACCTGGCTTTGTCCGCGGTAGTGACCATTTTGGTATGATAGCAGTTGCCTGCAGTCACCAGGCTGGGCATTATACACTGGTAATCCGCCACTATGAGTTCCACTGCCCCGGTTACAATGGCCAGCTCGGTCATGAGGTGGTTGCCGGCCAGGGGTATGCCCTGGCGCATCATGAGCTCGTTGCCGGTGCAGCACAGTCCGGCCAGGTTTATCCCCTTTGCTCCCTTTTCCCGGGCCAGGTTGATCATTTCCGGATCATTGACCGCTTCCAGGATTTTTTCGGAAACAATGGGGTTGTGCCCATGCACCAGAATGTTGACCATCTCCTCCCGGATAACCCCCAGGTTGACCATGCTCTTTTGAGGCTTTGGCGTCCCGAAAAGGATATCCGAAATTTCCGTGGCAATCATGGAACCTGCCCATCCATCGGCCAGGCAAGTCCGGGCGCTGTGCAGCATGAGATTGGGAGCGTCGTTGTCGCAGCCCATATGAGTACGGTGCATCATCTCGGCAATCTCCCGGTCCACCCCCCTTGGGGTTATGCCCAGTTCACTCCATACTTTTTTTCGCTTTTCCGGCACCCGGACCATAAAGGCCACCTCCTGTTGCCTGCTGCCGAAATCTGCAAAAAAAATCTCGCTTAGTTCAGCTGCTGTTTCCAGAACACTTTTCCC
This sequence comes from Desulfonatronospira sp., assembly GCA_003554505.1. GTDB lineage: Bacteria > Desulfobacterota > Desulfovibrionia > Desulfovibrionales > Desulfonatronovibrionaceae > Desulfonatronospira. The sequence continues at coordinate 725 of PWGS01000160.1, forward strand.
CTCAACAGAAATCCCCAGCTCACGGGCAATTCGAAAAAGTTTGGCGTCATCCTTGATACTGTAATCTTTGGTCTTGCCCAGGGCGACGGAGTGCAGGGCCTCTATGCAGTCCCGGCCATGGTCGGAATGGCCTGCAGACCCCCCTGCAACAAAGCGGCCGAAATTGCGGGCCACTATGACGTCCGCGTCGGCCCCGCACACTCCCAGGGGGGCGTTCTTTCTTACCTGGCACGGCCCCATGGTGCAGTTTCGGCAGGTAAGGCCCGTCTGGCAGAACTTGCAGTGCGGAGTCTGCTGTTCCAGGCGATCCCAGGCAGTCTCGACTCCATCCTTTTCAGCCTTTTCAAGCATCCTGGCAGCATCTGGCCACAAGGTCTTTTCCTCAATGCTCTTTTTTTTCTTGGGCATGGCTTCCTCCAGTTGAGTTTTCAAGAACAATCAAAGCACTCTGACAGCAGGTCCGTGCTACTCTAAATTAAGTAAACAGTCACCTGACATTAGGCAAGTGCGGGATAAGTCGGCCTAGTGGAAGAGGACATCCAGACGGCTCCGGAAGGTTACTCCTGAAAGCCTCCCGGCAAAAGCAAGCAAAAATTTCAGGTGAATATTCCGGGTAAACATGGTGAACAGCTGCCCTCTCTTTGGGCGTTTGGGCACATGAAACATTGATTCATTGTCTGGCATGGGGTACAAACAAGGAAGATTCATTTAGACTTGAGGCTGGATAAAGTCTGGAAAGTCCACCTGGGCTTTTTTTAGCTTTGGAAGCAGGCATTTGATTTCTTAAAATTTGTGCCATGTATAAGATTAATACAGGGAGGCTTCAGATGGGATTGAAAGGCGAGACAGCGTTTGTGACCGGAGCAGGTCGGGGACTTGGGCGGAGCACGGCTATACATTTGTCCCGCCTGGGCATGAATGTGGTCTTGAACGGTCGCAGGCGCGGCAGGCTTGAAGAGGCGGCCGGGATCATTGAAGCTGAAGGAGGCAAGTGTCTGATCGCAGCAGGCGACATATCTGATGTACGGCAGGGGACCGAAGGGGTGCGGTTGACTCTGAAGACATTCGGCTCTCTTGAGTTGCTGGTGAACAACGCCGCAGTGATCGGACCGCCCAGATCACTGGAGGATGCAAAACCGGAAGACTGGAGACAGACTATGGACATAAATGTAAACGGAGCATACTATTGCTGCCGTGAAGCTCTTCCGGTCATGATCAAGCAGGGGCGCGGAAGGATCATCAATCTCGTTTCCGGGCTGGGCACCATGGCCTTCCCCAGATTCAGCGCCTACTGTGCCAGCAAGGCCGCCCTGCTGCAGATGACCCGCTGTCTGGCCGAAGAGTTTCAGGACAGGCCGGTGCAGATCATGTCTCTGGATCCAGGGGTCATGGATACGGAAATGCAGGCCGAAATCAGAAGTCTGGAACCTGAGAAACTGGGTCCGGTTCAAAGACAGTTTATGGATTTGAAGGACAAGGACCGCCTGCGTCATCCGCAGCAGGTAGCTGAGATGATCGCGGCCCTGGCCGAGCGGGACAGGAGTGAAGACAGCGGCGAAGCCTTTTCCGTCGGGGATCTAAGCGGTGTAAAGACCGGAAGTTTATACTGAGTGCGCTACACAACTCCTCGGTAAAAGGCTATCCGACGGGCATTCTCCTTAAAGGGCGCGAGTATTCTTTGCAGTTCCGCATCCTCAAGAGGCTGTAACAAGCGTCCTTGTGCAGCGAGGGTTTCCACCTCCGAAGGGCTTGAACAGCCGACTATGGCAACAGTTATCGGCTTGTTCAAGGCATAGCGTAATAGCAACTCTGGAGTTACCCCCAGATGCGGTGCAATGTAATGACCGCCGCCCATAATTTTCATTCCGATAACAGCAATGGATTTTTCCTGTGCTGCCGGGAGCGTACTGGTCAGAAAGCCGCCCAGAAGCTCCTCTGCAGGATTGACCGGCATCATTACAGAATCCACGGGCAACTTCTCAACCGCCCGGGTGAGCACTTCAGGGTCATGGTGCCCGGTAACCCCGATGTATCGTACTTTGCCTTCTTCCTTTGCCTCCATAAAGGCTTCCAGGGCTCCACCAGGCCCGGATATCACGGACAATTCCTCAAGAGTTCGCACATCATGAATCTGCCAGAGATCGAGATAAGCGACTCCAAGCCGCTGAAGAGTCTCCTGGAGATCTTTTCGCGCGCCGTTTTTGTCCCTGCTTGCGGATTTGCTGGTTTGAAAAATCCGGTTTCTTGCCTGCGGTTCCTGGCCCCATATTCCACCATAATAAACTTCGCTGTCAGAATAAACCCTTGCGCTGTCGTAATAGGTGATGCCCTCGGCAATAGCCGATCTGATTACCGCGTGGGCGGATTCGGCTTTCCCTGTGGTTCTAAGGACTCCTTCACCTCCCAGGCCCACACGGGTGACCATGTGCTCTGTTGATCCAAATGGTTTTGCAGGTATGGTATTTCTTGTCATGATACTTATCCTTTCTTTTCCAAGAGCTTAGAAGAAGCTTTTACTGTCAATAACGAGCCTGTCTCCACTTTATCCGCTGTCGGAGCTGTGCTTGACCTCCACACAATTTGGCCTGCCGTGCTCATCCAGGAGAAATTCTCCTCTGCCACGCGTCCTGCCACGCGTCCTGCCACGCGCTTCGCGTGGTTAGCGTGGTTCGCGTGATAAAACGACTTTTTGCAAACACATCAGGACCTTGATATTCAGGCAGCCATGTCAATCACTTTCACTTGACTGCTTTTGGCTGCGGCTTCAGAGACAATCCCTTCCAGGTCTTCTGCAGTTGAATCCATAATCCACGCTTCTCCGCACTGATCGCACACCATAGCCGGGACGTTTCTCACCACCACCAGCAAACTGCCCTTGTCTACAGTAAGGGTGGTCGTGCCTTGACTTTGTTGCCCTCCACACATGGGGCACCCGTTAGTAAAAAACATTTACTTCCTCATCTTTCTTGTAATACCGTTTTCTTGAAAATGATCCTCATCAGGGATATACGCTGTTATGATATATACTGCATGTGCTCCTTCGTCCCAGGAAGTAACCACATGTACCTGCTTATTCCCTGAGACTCCGGCTATTAGACAGCTTGGATATGGCTTGGCCTCAGGGTAAGACTCGATAATTCTGCCATCATGTATAGCGTTAAACACATCATCTCTGGAGATATTGCGCTCCAGCATTGCCGAACCCTTCAATGGCCTGGTTCTTGATCCGATCCACGGGCCGGTTCTCCTGGGCACGGGCGCCCTGGGATGAACCCGGCTGAATCAGGCAGGCGGCGGTACTGTTTCTCTTCCCTCTGCCGCCTGCTTCAGGGCACCTATACGCTCCATCAGAGTCGGGTGCGAGTAGTAGAACCCACTGTATAAAGGATGCGGTGTCAGGTTGGCCAGGTTTTCTGTACCCAGCCTGGTCATCGCCCTGACCATGGGTTGCACGTCTCCCAGTTGCTTTGCAGCAAAACTGTCCGCCTGGTATTCGTTTTTCCTGGAAAGAGCACCCAGCAAAGGACTGAGCCAGAAAGCAACCACCCCGGCCAGCAGAGCAAAAAGCAGAAGTGCAGGGGCCGGACCTGCATGCTCCGGATGAAATCCGAAAGCCTGGATGAAGGCCGGGGTTTCAAGCAGCCAGGCAGCCAGGGCAAAGCCGGCCAGGAACATGGCTGCGGAAAGAGCCAGCATCCTGGGCACATGCCCTTTTTTGTAGTGTCCTATCTCATGAGCCAGTACCGCCTCGAGCTCCCGGGATTCAAGCTGCTCAATCAGTGTATCAAAAAGTACGATGCGTCTGAACCTGCCGAAGCCGGTGAAAAAGGCGTTGGAATGCCCGGACCGTTTGCTTCCGTCCATGACCTGGATGGTTCTGGCCTTGAACCCTGCCCTGTCGGCAAGATTCATGAGCCTTTGCCTGAGTTCC
>PWGS01000016.1 GCA_003554505.1 Desulfonatronospira sp.
AGTCAGACAGGTATCTGCATCAGGATTTGCCGGATATTTCAAACTCGGCATCGCGAAACTCCATGCTTTCGGCATAGAGTTCCATGAATTTCGGGGACTGGGCAATGGAAATATGCTCGATGTCCTGCAGGTTTATTTCCAGGAAACGGCGGTAAGAGATGTCCGTAAGCATCCATACGCACCCGCTGCGGCAGGCGTTTCCGGCAAACTCCACCTTGTCCTTTGTCCCTCTGGGGATGATGCCGATGGTTTCCAGGTTTTCAGGGTTGAGGTAGAACCCGAATCCTCCTGCGATGACGATGTTGTCCAGTTCATCTACAGTGCATCCTGCCTCGTCCATCAGGACATCGATGGCAGCCCTGATGGCGCCCTTGGCCAGCTGAATCTGGCGCACATCCCTCTGGCTGAAGGATACCTGGGGACCGATTGCAAAGACTGTCTGACCATCCCCCTCCTTCAGGCGGGAGCCTACGCTTTCTGGTAAAGAATTACACGGCAGGGAGCAGAATCTTCCCGTGGGGTCGATGACCTGCAGGCGAAGAAGAGCAGCCGTCAGATCCACAATGCCGCTGCCGCATATACCTCTTGGCTCGCTGTCGGCCACGGTGGAGAATGTTATGCTCTCCGCATTGCTTTTGACCGACTCCACAGCACCAAATGATGCCCGCATTCCGCAGGACAGTCCCATGCCCTCGAAGGCAGGTCCTGCAGCCGCGGAACAGGCCAGGCGCCTGCCCAGGTAATTAAGAGCGATTTCCCCGTTGGTGCCCACATCCACGAAAAGGACTGACTTGGTGTCATCGAAAAAGTCGCTGTGAATCAGCAGGCCCGCAGTTATATCCGAGCCGATAAAGGCGTGCATGACAGGGGGAACATACACCCTGGCGTCCGGGTTGACCTTGATGCCGAACTGCTGCACAGGATAACTGATGCCGGACTTGATATCCACGGTAAAAGGGATCTGACCCAGGGGAGCCGGGTCTATCTCGGCCATTATCTGCAGCATGGTGGTATTGCCTCCCAGGACAACATCCAGGATCTCCTTGCGCTTGGAGTCCGAGTCCACGCATACTTCATACACCAGTTCGTTAATGCCCTTGCGTACCGCCCGGGCCAGTTCCTGCAGGCCTTCCTGTGTGGAGCCGTGCTGAATCCTGGTCATGATATCGTGGCCGAAGCTGATCTGAGGATTGAGCTTGGAGGCGGTTGACAGGACCACACCGCTTTCAAGAGAGACCAGGGTAGCCACTATGGGGGTGGTCCCCAGGTCGATGGACAGTCCCTTGGGCTCGTATTCGTCTTCCCACACCTTGAGGACCTGAGGCTCGGGAAAGTTGTCGTAGAGCATCTCCGGGTAATCCTGGTCATCCAGGACTTTGACCGCGCTGACCAGCCTGGAAACCGGAGCTATTTCACCCTCCAGGATGGTCTGGGACTCCCTGAAGCGTTTGGCGTCGCGCAGAAAGTTCATGGGCAGGTTTATGGTCAGGTCTTCTTCAGGGATCACCTGGCAGCTGAGGCGGTATCCCTTTTCCAGGTCGCTGTCGAGAACGTTTTCGTTGGGGGTATAAGGGACCAGTTCGTGTTCCTTAATCCAGACTCCACAACTGCCGCAGGTTCCATTGCCGTTGCAGGGGCTTTCCACATATATACCTCTGCGAAGCAGAAGGTCCCTAAGGGTTTCGCCTTCCCTGGCATCTATCCGGAGATTGATGGGCTGGATCGTAATTTGTGGCATAAAAAATAAGCCTTTTGGTTTAGTCTCGTTTACGGGTCAGGGTGAAAGTCTCCTGCATATCCTCTGCCAGCGCCTCCAGGTCCATGCGCAGGGAGTGCCCGTCTATATTCTTGGGGACTTCTATACCTATGCGCATGGTAAAGATGGGCTGCTGCAGATGCTTGGACCGGTCCACCTTGGTGCTCAGCTTCAGGATATTGATGCCTCTGCTGGCCAGCAGCTTGGAAGTTCTGTAAACTATTCCAGCCTTGTCCTGGCCCCTGACCCTTATTTCGTAGCGGGGCTGCTCTTTCCTGGCCCTGTAAATTTCTATTTCATCGTTTTCCATGGGGAATATATGAACATTGAGGTCTTCCTTATGTTCCAGGGACTCAAGGTTTTTGTTCAATTTGTCCGCCCTGTCCTCGTCATCGGCTATGACGTGGATCATAAGCGTGAAATGGATTCCCATAAGGGTCATAAAGGAGTTTTCAATACTGCATCCGGCCTTGTAAATGGCTCCGGTCACGTCCGCCACTACACCGGGCCTGTTGCTTCCCTTTGCTGCAAGAATGTACTGATTTTGCATTACGTCTCTCTGGTCAAGGTTTAAGTTTGGGGGATATTATCCGAACTGTTCCGAAAGGCTGGGGTTGCCTACCGCCCGGGCCTGTACCCGGTGCAGGGTGCCTTCGATTTTCTTTTTGGCGCTTACCAGTGGTTCTTCCGCACCGGATTCCTCTGCGGCCCACCTGGCAGCTCTTTTGACTGTTTTTTCAGCGTAGGACAGGGCCTCCTCGATTTCCGCATAAGAGCTTTTTTCCCCCTCGAACTGCACAATGTAGGATCTGGAGGAATCGGACTCCTGCAAAAAGACCAGGGCTTCCTTGTCCACAATCACCGAACCGGCCACAGCTCCCACGGCATTGGCCACTCCGGGATAGCTGGGAAGCTCGAAGCGGGCGTTAAGTTTCCGGGCCCCCCTGCTGACGAATATTTCCGCCGGGGCCCCGATGCCGATGAGGGGGAAGCGGCTGTTCAGGCTTACGCCCAGGTAGGGATCCTTTTGCTGCAGTCCTTCCTGGAAAAGCCACCTGGCCCAGGTCCCGTCCAGGTCTTCCGGCAGGTCTTCCTGTCCCTGTCTGGCCAGAAAAATAAAAGCCTCCCTGGTCATCTCGGCTACAATGCGGTCCATGATCCTGGTGTTGAACTCCTTGGCATCCAGGCCGTGCAGGCCGCATATGTATTTGAAAGCAGCCCTGGAAGCTTCCTGGCTGTCCAGATCCAGTTCGCCCCGGACGTGCAGAAGGTCCGTGGGGGTCAGGGTGGATACGCCGATGATCCTTTTCTGGAGCAGGTCTTCCACATTGAGCTGCACCTGATGGTTCAGGCGCATCTGTTGCAGCAGGCTGTGCAGGGTCAAAGGCCTTTGGGCGAGCAGATTCAGCACCGCCTTTTTACGGGGATGCTCCAGGACGGGATCATCCGGGTCCACCTCCCGGGCCTGGAACCAGTATTCGATATCGGACTGGCTTTTGCTGCAGTCGCGCCCCCGGCCCAGATTTTGAAGCTCCTGAAGCACTGCCGGATACATCGCGGCCAGGCGGGACAAAGGGACCACCCGGTTGGGGCCTACCTGAAACTCCTTGGCCGATGTGATGGTTATGCGGCTGTCGCAGCCTATGCAAACGGTGCGGATGCTGGCGGCCTGTACGGAGGCCTCCATTTCCCCCACCCGGGCTCCCTGCCCGGATACAGTAATGTTGCCGTTTTCGATAAGGGCCATGTCTGTAGTGGTTCCGCCGACGTCCACCACCAGGGCAGCGTCCAGCCCGGAAAGAAACCGCCCTCCTATGGTGCTGGCGGCAGGCCCGGACAGTATGGTTTCCACGGGCTTACGCGCGGCCTCGGTATAGGGCATGAGCGATCCGTCCCCCTTGACGATCATGAGCGGGGCCTTGAGTCCCAGATCCTTGAGCGAGGCCTTCACTGCCTGGATGAATTCGTGCATGACCGCCACCAGGGAGGCGTTGAGGGATGCCGTGGTGGCTCTTTTTATGGAATCAAGCTGGGTGGAAAGCTGATGCCCCAGTACCACCGGGATGTCGGTAATCTCCCGGACAGCCTGCATGGCCTGTTCTTCATGCTCGGGATTGAGCGGGCTGAAATAACTGGATATGGCCAGGGCTTCCAGGTTTTCGCCCTGTTCCCTGATCCAGGTCTTTATACCCTCCAGGTCCGGAGCTGTCTGTTCTTCACCCTGGGCATTGTGGCCGCCATGAAAATAGGCGTAATTGCGGGTGGCGAACCTGGCGTCCAGTCCGTAGCTTTCAATGAGGCCCTGGTCGTAGCCCAGGAGAATCAGGCCCACAGGTTTGGGGTTGCCCTCGGCAATGAAGTTGGTGGCCAGCGTACTGGAAATACCCACCAGCTTGACCCTGGCCGGAGAGTCGATACGGATTTTCTTCAGGACGTTAATAATCCCCTGTGTAAGATCTTCATAAGGGGTCAGAGTCTTGGCCGAAGCCAGTACTTCCCGGGTAGAGTAGTCCATGAGCACGCCATCGGTGTAGGTGCCTCCTGTATCAATGCCCACCACGTAATCCCGGCCGGACCTGGGGAGATCCCTGCCGTCGGCGGGGTTTCGGGTGCTTAATCTGGATTGTATCATTTGTTAAGGGTATGGGTTTGAGGTTGAGATTGAAAGGCATGGGGGGATGGAGCAGGAGAACGGACAGGAAGCCGGACGATGCCTGCTCCATGTCCCCTTTGTTGTTACCTTGTTTATTGGAAACTATTTTTTACACCTTGTATCTGCACTTAACCAGTTAATCGGTATCGGGACCGGTATCGGGTTCGAAAAAAACTAAAGGTAAAGTCATGTGCGAGGTTATCCAGTATTTTCGATACCGATACCGATACCGA
>PWGS01000114.1 GCA_003554505.1 Desulfonatronospira sp.
ACCAGATAGCTGCCCAGGATGGAGCCTATGGCCAGGGCAACGCCCACTGGGATAACCAGCCGGCCCAGCTTCCAGTAGTTGAGGGTGGAGACCAGGGCGCTGAAGCCCACCATAAACTGGTTGGATACCCTGATGGAGTCCGTAACAGCGGTATTTATGGCTGCAGATTTACCTTCAAACTTGTCTGCATAGGCCCCCAGTCCATAGATGGATATGTGACCTATGCCTGCGGCAATTCCGCCAAAAGCTCCAACCGTGGAAAAAATCCAGCCGACCACGATGGCCCAGATAAAGGCGATAAACAGATTGATCTGCGGCGCCCCGGGTATGCCCAGATACCCTTCAGGGTCGTCTTTGTCCAGATGTCCTGATTCATGGGCACCCTGGATGGCTTCTTCCAGGAGATGAGGATCTTCGATGATATCCTCAACATCAACATCCGCAAAAGCCATGCCCTGCAGGGCCAGAAACAGGGCCAGTGAAAAAAGGCAGGCAAGGAAAAGTTTTTTGTGCATGGGTCCCTCCTTGAAAGTAATAGATTGGAAAAAAACTTATTTTTTGTCCTGTCTGGATAACAGAACACGACTTGCAAAGCTCTCCCTGGTTCTGGCCGAAGCCTGGTTGGGATCAATGAAGCTCAGAGCGTGGGCGGTACAGGCTGTGACACAGGCCGGCTTTTCACCCCGGTCTATGCGGTCGCTGCAGTAGTCGCATTTCATGATGCGGCCGTTGGTCTCGTCCCACTGCGGGATATCCCAGGGGCAGGACATGATGCAGGCTTTGCAGCCCACGCAGAGTTCCTCCTGGACCATGACAATGCCGTCCTTGTCCCGCTTGTACAAAGCACCTGTGGGGCAGGCATGCACGCACCAGGGGGTTTCACAGTGAAAACAGGGCAGGAACAGATTCAGATACCTGGGCTTTTCCTTTCTCTTGACCGGGCCGATGGTCACCAACTGGCCCAGCCTGGCTCCTTCCGGAACCCTGTTCTTGGCTTTGCAGTGCACTTCGCAGGCTTTGCAGCTGATGCACCTTTTGCCGTTGATCTTGATAAGATAACTGCTCATGAACCTAACCTCCTTGGTATGTCCTGATTGAAATTGTATCTTTAAGCATCCCGGATGCCCGCCTGTAAGCACTTTTATAACCAACCACCCCCGGCCCCTCCTTAACCAAGGAGGGTGGTAGACTGTGGTGTGCGCATAAAATGACAAACTGATTGCAACATAAGTGAAATAACAGGGTTGAGGTTGAAGCAGCCTGCATGGCCTGTTGAAAGTTGTTACGTATTTTTGAAAATGTATATCTGTTTATGCGGATTTAATGTTAAATAGCTTTTAAAATTCTCAAGTCACTGATAGAGTCAAATGCTTGTGTATGGCAACAGTGTGCTGAAAATAACAATCTTTTTTGGGGATTTTTTACAAGTCTCTTGTATGACTGTATTTTTATTTTTTGCATATCTTATTGAAGTGTGTCTGATTTATCCTGTGCCAGGTAATTAGTTTTCATCCGGAAACGGTTCTTTTTCCTTTGGGCTGAGCCTGCCACGCGCCTCGCGTGGTCAATCTGTACAATTATTCGTCACCCGTAAGATACGCCTCCTCATAATTGATTGATTTCCTTGCCAAAAGCAAAAACTCTTCGTTTCCGGAAAGAAAACCAATAGCTTCAACATCCGGAAAGAAAGACTTTCCGGATGGAAACTAATTAATGATCGTGTTCACACGAATTCTGCTCACCATTGCTTTTATTCACGGCCATTGTCCTGGGTTCTGCCTCCTTCAGCCGGCCTGCTTTTACCCCCTGGCCCTGTATTCCAGCCTGGCCAGCAGGTCGTATTTGAATTCCGATCTGGTATAGCCGGCAAGATAAACGTGATGGGAGAAGGCCAGGGCTCCGGCGGGACAGGTTTCCACGCACAGGCCGCACAGGCTGCAGTAGTTGTAATTCAGCTTGAATGAGGTTGGCCTGCGTTTTGCGGTGCCTGGCATGGGCTTTTTTTTGGGCATGGAGAGCAGGGGGTGATCCTGGTAATGTTCAGGGGGCCTCCCTGTAGTTTTAGGTTCAAGCGCGGGTCTTTCATGTCCCACCTTGATGGAGATGCATCTTCCGGGACAGATTCCGGCGCATGCCCCGCAGCCTATACACCTGGAAGCTGCGGGATTGGTTTCTGATGGAACCAGTTCTACATGTCCGCGGTATCCTTCCAGAGAGGGCACAACCTGACGGGGATAGTGAACAGTGATGGGGGGACGGAAAAAATTGGCAGAAGTTACCTTGAGTCCCCCCCCTAGACTCCACAGCCCTTTGATCGTTTTTATGATAGTGCTGAACAACATGGTTCCCATCATTATTTTTAACAGGCCGATTGTAAAGGCATTGCCCGGCCATATATAATGCATCATCCCTGCACACTGTTCCAGAAAGCCCTACTGATTATGTAGGAATAATTTTTATTCAGTATAACCCACTGCATGTTTTTTGTAAAACAGTTTTATGAATGACTTTTACGTTCCGTAAATCACAAACTGATTTATCGTGGATGCTGTAATAAATTTTATACTTTGAAAGTCTGAATTCTGTCAGGAGTTCATGCATCTAAGCTGGCTCTGCACCCATACTCAATTCGGAGTAACTTCAAGTTTCATACTAAATGTGTTGGTCTTTTGTGCATCAGCCAAGGCGTAATACAGGATACAGCATCAGAATAAAACAGGAAAAAATGAATTTTCAGCAGTGATGCAGATCTTTGTTTATCGTTCAATTTTTATAGTGATTCCTTGACTTGCTTTGCTTTTTATCATTTTAAAAGGAAGCCTTGATCATGCGACCGCAATAGCTTGCAAAATTGATTTAGCTTATTAGAGTCATGCCTGTAACCTTTTGATTTTTCAGTAGTCTGTCTTTTGTAATCTGTCATATGTATCAGCAAAAATGATTTTTTGCTGATACAGCATTGCTGCTGTGCTGGATGGAAAAGATTGTGTTTTTTTTCTCGAAACCCTTTTTGCTTGTCATAAAGTTGTGTGTTTGTTACGCAAGGAGAAAAGACTGGAGGATAGTATGGCTGATAACAAGGTTTACAGTGTCTGCGGCATGTGTACAGTCAGGTGCCCCATAGAGGTGGAAGTGCATGGGGACCAGCTCAAGTTCATTCAGGGCAACCCTCACTCTGCGCTCAAAGGAGCGCTTTGCGCCCGCGGCGGCGCAGGTGCCGGTCTCATCAACGACCCGGACCGCATCCGTCATCCCCTGATACGGACAGGAAAGCGCGGTGAAGGACAGTGGCGCAAGGCTTCCTGGGATGAGGCCCTGGATTATGTGGCGGACAAGCTTGGGGGGATAATCCAGGAATATGGCGGGAAGTCTTTGTTGTGGTCGGACCGGGGAGGGCCTTTCCGCGATCTGCACCAGGCATTCGTACGCGGCCTTGGTTCGCCCAATTACAGCAATCACGATGCTTCCTGCGCGCGCAACGTGCAGCACGCGGCCATGTCGGTCATGGGTTATGGCCGCAAGGGGGTGGCTTATGATCTTAAAAACGCAAAACACGTTGTACTGCAAACCCGCAATATCCTGGAAGCCATCAACGTAAAGGAAGTAAACGATCTTCTGGATGCTGTGGACAACGGATGCAAGGTCACGGTCATAGATGTACGGGCCACCAAGACCGCCGGCAAAGCGGACCGTTTTCTCATGATCAGGCCCGGAACCGACTATGCCTTCAATTTGGCCGTGATAAACGAACTGATCAACAAGAATCTCTATGATGCCGATTACGTGCACAGTTTTGTGCAGGACTTTGATCAGCTGCGCAATTTTGTCCAGGACTACACTCCGGAATGGGCCGAAGAAAAGACCGGCATCAAGGCCAGGGAGATCCGTGATTTTGTTGTGGACCTGGTCAAAGCCATGCCTGCAGTTCTCTGGCACCCTGGCTGGAACACTGCAAGGTACACTGATTCCTTTTATGTTTCCAGGACCATATATATTATCAATGCCCTTCTGGGCAGTATCGGAGCCAAGGGCGGCCTGCCCTTCATGGCCAAGCCCGGGGACTGCGGCAGCAAGGGCCTCAAGGCCCTGGCATCCCTTTATCCCAAGCCCGAAGATGAGCGGGCTGACGGGGTAGGCACCAGGTATGGACATTTTGATCCGGGTCCCGGGCTTTTGCACCTGGGCTTTCAGGCCATAGAAAAGCAGGATCCATATCCGGTAAAGGCCTACATTGCCTACCGTCACGATCCATTTATGGCCTTTCCCGACCCTGAGGCCCTGAAGAAGATCACGGACAACCTGGACCTCATGGTATCGGTTACTTTCTCCTGGTCAGCCACGGCCTGGAATTCTGACGTGGTCCTGCCCTTGTCTCCATATCTGGAGCGCGAAAGCATCATAGCCGCCAAGAACGGCCTCAAGCCGTATTTCTTCGTGCGCCACAGGGCCTTGCAGCCAAAATACGACACACGTGCGGACTGGGAGATACTCTGCGGACTGTCCAAGAAAATGGGCCTGGATAAGCTGGCTTTTGAATCCATCGAAGACATCTGGCGCTACCAGCTTGCGGATACCGGGGTAAAACCTGAGGACTTCAAGGCCACCGGCATGGTATCTCTAACTGACAAGCCCATCT
>PWGS01000015.1 GCA_003554505.1 Desulfonatronospira sp.
CTGGGCGATGACTGGGTGGACGCCCGGCCCATGAGCTGTGTGGGACTGCCTATGGCAGTGGCCAATGCTCAGCCTGAGATCAGGAAGCTGGCCATCTGGACCAGCACACAAAGAGGCGGTCATGGAGCAGTACGCCAGGCCGGGCGTTTTATTCTGCAGGCACAGGGCAGGCTGGAAGAGCAGTGGCAGAAGTGGGTCCAGGGCCATGTTTAAGCGCATTGCTCCCCTTCTCCTCTCCATCATGCTCATGCTGTTTTTGCTGAACATTTTCTGGCGGGACACCCCGGGGCCGCAAAAAGTAGACTTTGACCGGGACCTGGAAGTTGATTTAAATATAAAGGAGCTTACCCTGACCCAGAGCGGCCAGGACAAAAAGCTCTGGGAACTGTCCGCAAGACAGGCGGGTTTCATGCGCAAGGAAAACATCTACCTTCTGGAAGACCCTGTCATGACATATTTCGGAGAAGAAAACGACGAACCGCTGAGAATACTGGCCGCCCGGGGAAGAATCCACCAGGACAGCGGCACTGTTCACATGTGGCCGGATGTGGAGGCCTGGTCGGGAGACCTTTACACCACGTCTGAAAAGGCTACATACACAGAGGGAGACGCACATGTCCTGCTTGAAGACAATGTGACCTTTACCGGCCGGGGCATTACCGTCAACACCCCCAGGGCCCTTATAATGCTTGAAGAAAACAAAGTCGTTGCCACCCGGGGGGTCCGGACCAGTATCCGGGGAGACTGAGCACAAATCAGCCACGAACCGAAGGAAACCATAATGCCATATAAATTTTTTTCGTTCATCCTGCTCTTTGCTCTTACAGCCGTATTTCTGGAGGCTGCCGGCGTCCAGGCTGAAAACGGCAAGGGCACTGAGATAACCTCAAGAGACATGACTTTTGAAGGAAGGGAAAACCTGGTTGTGTTTTCCGGAGACGTTTATGTCCGGCGTCCGGATTTCGAACTCTGGTCAGATGAACTTTACGTGCACCTCAAGTCAGAGACAGACATGGACGAAACATCCCCTGAAGCCGGAGAGGACGACAACATCGAAAAAATCGTCGCCCAGGGCAATGTGCGGATCCAGGGAGAAGGCCGGGAAGGCCGCAGCGGACTTTTGACCTATTTCCCCGACACCGAGGTGGTAGAGCTGGAACAGGACCCCAGGCTCATTGAAGGCAGAAACAGCGTTGAAGGGGAAAAAATCGTCCTGAACCTGAGGGACAACACCTCCCGGGTATACGGCAGCGAGGAAAAAAGGGTCAGGGTAATCTTTCATCCAGACGGAGAGGAAGATTGAGTACGCTGCAGGCTCTTGACGTTTACAAGCAGTATGGCAAAAAGCTCGTGGTCAAGGGAATATCCCTGGACATTACCCGGGGAGAGATAGTGGGGCTTCTTGGTCCCAACGGCGCCGGCAAGACCACGACCTTCTACATGCTGGTGGGCATCATCCCCCCCACTAAAGGCCGGATTGCATTCGCCGGCCAAGATATCACTAGACTTTCACTGCCCAAAAGGGCAGAGTTAGGGATGAGTTATCTGCCCCAGGAAAGCTCCATATTCAAAAAGCTGAGCGTCTATGACAATTTGATGCTTATTCTGGAATACCCCTGCAAAGACAGAAAACTCCGCAGGGAAAAGGCCGAGTCTTTGATGCACGAACTGGGTATATCAAAGCTTGCTCATCAGAAGGCTTCCTTTCTCTCCGGAGGCGAACGTCGGCGCCTGGAAATAGCCAGGTCCCTGATAAAAGACCCCAGGTTTATTCTTCTGGACGAGCCCTTTGCCGGCATTGATCCCATAGCAGTGGACGATATCCAGAAGATTGTGCTGAAGCTCAAGAAAAAAAACATCGGAGTGCTTATTTCCGACCACAATGTACGTGAAACCCTGAAGATATGCGACAGGGCATCCCTGGTATTTGACGGTCAGGTGATACTTACCGGCACACCCGGGGAGATAGCCCGGGACGCCCGGGCAAGGCAGGTATACCTGGGTGAATCGTTTCAATTGTAAGCAGGATATGTAAATATGTCCCTGGAACTCAGACAACAGCTCAAATTATCACAACAGCTGGTGATGACTCCGCAGCTGCAGCAGGCCATCAAACTGCTGCAGCTTTCCAGGGTGGAGCTGTTGGAGGTGGTGCAGCAGGAACTTATGGAAAATCCCGTTCTGGAGGAAGCTCAATACCAGGAGGATGAACAGGCGGTCCGTGATGTTCACGAAGAAACCAGCCGTAAAACCAGTCTCAACAGCGAAGAGCAGTCCATAATCAAGAATGCGGACTGGGAAAACTATCTGGGCGAATTTTCCAGCAGTTCCAAGCAGTCTGCACACCAGGAAAGGGAGATTCCGGAAGAGATGCAAAGCTTCGAGGCCAGACACTCTTCCAAGCCCTCCCTTGAAGGGCATCTCTTCTGGCAGCTGCAGCTGCAGGATTTTTCTGCGGAAGACATGGTTGTCGGTGAAGAGATCATCGGCAACCTGGATTCGCGCGGCTATCTCCAGGCCAGCTCCAGGGAAATCTCCGAATCCACCGGTACAGAGCCGGAGCAGGTGGAAAGGGTTTTAAAACGCATACAGCATTTCGACCCCATAGGCATTGGTGCCAGAAACATCCAGGAGTGCCTTCTGGTCCAGCTGGAAGCCCTGAACGAGGACGACCCTGTGCTCACCACTCTGGTAAGGGAACACCTGGAAGATATTGAAAGAAACCGGATTGCCCCGCTTCTGAAAAAATTCAAGGTAAGCCGGGAGTACATGCAGGAATACATCGAGGTCATAAGAAGCCTGGACCCTTTCCCCGGCTCCAGCTACGGCAGCGAGGATGTTGTCTACATCAGTCCGGATATTTATATTTACAAATACGAGGACGACTTTGTCATCCTTTTGAATGAAGACGGGCTGCCCGACCTGCAGCTCAGTTCCTTTTACACCGGTGAAAACCAGCTGGTAAAGGACAAGAAGAACAAGCAGGAGAACGAATACATCCAGGAGAAAACCCGTTCAGCGGTATGGCTCATGAAGAGCCTGCACCAGAGGCAGCGGACCCTGTACAGGGGCATGCAGAGCATTCTCAAGTTTCAAAGGGATTTTTTTGAACACGGCGTAAGCCGGCTGAAACCGCTTATACTCAAAGAAGTCGCCGAGGACATTGAGATGCATGAGTCCACGGTGAGCAGGATCACCACCAGCAAATACGTATCCACGCCCTACGGCATTTTCGAACTCAAATTCTTCTTCAACAGCGCCCTGAGTATGGACGGAGGCGGACACGTAGGGTCTGAAAGCGTAAAGGCCGCCATCAAAAAGATGGTCCGCGAGGAAGACCCCAGAAAGCCGCTGAGCGATGAAGCCATAGCCGCCATTTTAAAAGAAAACCTGGATGTGAACATCGCCAGGCGTACTGTGGCCAAGTACCGCATGGCCCTGAACATCGCTTCGTCCTCAAAGAGGAAAAAATTCTTCTGATTCCAAAAGCCATATACAACTCCAAGGAGGAAAGTATGCACATCAAATTCAACTTCAAAAATTTCGAGCCTTCTGATCACCTGAAAAACTACGCCCGGGACCGTTTTGAAAAACTGTCCAAGTATATAACCGATAATGACGACGCTTCGTTGCAGGTAAA
This sequence comes from Desulfonatronospira sp., assembly GCA_003554505.1. GTDB lineage: Bacteria > Desulfobacterota > Desulfovibrionia > Desulfovibrionales > Desulfonatronovibrionaceae > Desulfonatronospira. The sequence goes on from PWGS01000015.1 coordinate 3,641, forward strand.
CATGGAAGTGGAGAAATTCAGGCACATAGCTGAATGTATTCTTACAGGAAAAGACCTGCATATCTCGGCCAACGAGGAAACCGAGGACATGTATTCCACCGTTGATCTGAGTCTGGACAAGCTTGAAGCACAGCTGAAGAAACAAAGGGACAAAATCAAGGACAAGAAGAAAAAGTCACGGGAAAAGCAGCAGGTACGCATGGACGTGGTCAGTTTTTCCCCTGCAGAGGAGGGGCAGAGCCGGGAACCGCGCATAGTGGCCACGGACCATTACGAACCCAAACCCATGCCCCTGGACGAGGCCGCCATGCAGCTGGAGACCCTGGGTTACGAATTTCTGGTCTTTCTAAACGCTGAAACCGAAAGGGTAAACGTGGTTTATCGCCGCAAGGACGGCGACTTCGGCTTTATTGATCCGGGCGTATAAAGATTTTTGGATAGAGAGATACAATGCATCTTGCGGATTTTTTAAGCCCGGAGCAGATTGTGGCGGGCCTGGCCTCAAGGACCAAAGCTGAAGTACTGGATGAACTGGCCGCCCCCCTGGTGGAAATGCACGATTTCCTGGACCGCAGTGAAGTCAACAGTGTGCTGGTAAGCAGGGAAAACCTGGGCACGACAGGCATAGGCGACGGTGTGGCCATACCCCACGGCAAAATCGGCGGCCTGGATCGTATCCTTATAAGCGCCGGCCTGAGCCGGGAAGGGGTGGACTTCGCCGCCCTGGACCACAAACCTGTGCACATCTTTTTCCTGGTCCTGGCCCCGGAAAAAAGGGCGGGCAAGCACCTCAAAATCCTGGCTTTTATATCCAGGCTTCTGCAGGACCCTGAATTCAAGGACTCCTTTATCAATGCCCAGTCCAGGGAAGAACTATGGAAGCTCATAAACAGGGTTTAGTCCGGGACGTACCGGGTATGGAAAAAGAGCACCCGGGCTGCTACCCGGTGATTATAGTCACCGGTC
>PWGS01000019.1 GCA_003554505.1 Desulfonatronospira sp.
AGAGCGTCTGGGGGTGCTGGCCGAACTGGACACAGACTGATTCCATGCAGATAGTATCCTTTCTGGTCTCTTTTCTGATGCATGTCGCCCTGATCCTGGTCACCCTTATCACCTTCAGCAAGCGTCCCCAGGAATTTCCAGAAGATCTGACCCGGCACGCATATGAAGTAGAGCTCTCGCATTTTGCCAGGCAGGCACCTGAACCCGAACCGGAGCCTGATCCGGAACCAGATCCGGAGCCTGAACCGGAGCCAGAGCCCGAACCTGAACCCGAACCTGAACCGGAGCCTGATCCGGAACCAGATCCGGAACCAGATCCGGATCCTGAACCGGTACCCAGGCCCGATCCGGAACCAGATCCGGAGCCAGATCCTGAGCCCGAACCCGAACCTGACCCTGAGCCTGAGCCTGACCCCGAGCCTGAACCTGAACCCGAACCAGAGCCTGATCCGGAACCCACCCCGGAGGAAATAAGGCAGCAGGCCCTGGCGGAACTGCAGGAAGAGGCGGAGCAGAGACGAAGCCAGCGCCCGGCCCGGGAGCCGAGTAGAGTTTCAGAAGATATATATCGGGCAATAGCAGCGGAGCATATCAAGAGAAACTGGAGATTTCCCCGTATCGGGGGTGAACAGGATCTGGTGGTCAGGGTGCAGGTGGAGATCGATGCCGGGGGACTTATTCTGGATTACAGCGTGATCGAGAGTTCAGGCCGGAGCGAGTTTGACAATTCAGCCATGAGGGCCGTCGAGGACACATCCAGCCTGCCTGAACCTCCCGGGGACATAAGGACTCTGGTGATTGATTTCAATCTGCAGGATATGCTGTGAATGGAAGAGGCATGGGGCATAGGGCATGGAGCATGGGGCATGGGGCAGGGAGCATAGGGCAGTGGGAAGAAGAACAAGGGAGCGAGTGAAACCGGCTTTTTTATAAAACCTTACCCAGTCAATCAGGACTTAAATGATCAAACTACGCTTTTTTATTTTTCTGTCGGCAATTTTCCTGGTGGTGAGCCTGCTGCCTCCCTGGGCAGGGGCTCAGGATTCCCTGCATATTGATATATTCGGGCCCGGGGAGGAGAGAATAAACGTTTTCATTGCCCCTCCCAAGGACCTGCAATCCGAGGTTCTGTTCGATCCGGAGCTTGGCAGCCGGATTTATGATGGCCTTCAGTCCAACCTGGGTCTTTTGCCTTTTCTCACCCGGGTGGATCCGGGACATATCCTGGGAGGACCAGGTGTAGAGGGTGTGCGGGGCCGGGATATAGATTTTAGAAAATTCAATCTTTCCAGGGTGGATCTATTGCTGACCATCGGTCTGGAGCAGCATGCCCGGGGCCCGGGGTCGGTGGAAATCAGGGCCTTCGAGGTGTTCGACCAGAGGATGATCCTGGGCCGGGCCTACGATCTGCAGGACATGGACCAGGTGCCTCTGATGCTCAGGCGCTTTTGCGCGGAACTTATGGATTACCTGACCGGCAGCGGAGACTTCTTTCGTTCCAGGCTTGCTTTTGAGCGCAAACAGAACGGAAACAAGGACATCTGGTCTGTAACCCCCCAGGGCACAGACCTGACCCGACTGACCGATTTAAGAGGCATCACCCTCAGTCCCGCCTGGTCTCCAGACGGCAGCAGGATTGCCTTCACCCTTATGCGCGATGACCGCCACCACCTGGGAATATGGGATCTGGAAAAAGGTGAGGAACAGGTATTTTCCATGCCCGGGAACACGGTCATTTCACCTGCCTTCTCCCCGGAGGGCAGGCTGGCGCTCAGCCTGGATCCCATGGGGCGTCCGGACATATACTGGCTGGACGGGGACTACGGCGTTGATGAGACTATAATGGAGCACTGGGCCATTGATGTTTCGCCAAGCTTTGACGCCAGCGGCACAAAAATGGCCTTTGCTTCGGGCAGGCTGGGCAACCCGCATATCTTTGTCCATGATTTTGATAAGGGCCGGGTACAGCGGGTCTCCTACGAGGGCCGGTATAATACCAACCCCAGCATAAGCCCGGAAGGCGATTTCGTGGCCTTTACCCGGCAGACACCGGACGGGCACCGTATCTTTGTTGCCGACCTGGAGACCGGACGCGAGAAGCAGATTTCCTTCGGGCCGGGAAATGATGAGGATCCGGCTTTTGCTCCGGATGGATACTTTGTGGCTTTTTCCTCCAACCGTAGCGGGGACTACAGGCTGTACCTGACCACCCGCAACGGTGACGAGCCCAGGCAGATACCTACAGGGGAAGGCAACGCCAAAGCCCCGGCATGGGGCCTGGAAAGGGATTTTTAATTTTTTGTCAACCGTCAACATCATTTATCAGGGAGAAGGGTATGAAAAACAGGACAGTCGTGCTGCTGGCTCTGCTTCTGGGGCTTATCATGTTTGCCGGTACCGGATGCGGCAAGAGGGCAGTGGAGGCTCCCGCGGATCCTGCCGTTGAGGAGCTTACAGAAGAGGAAAGGGCCAGGCTTGAAGAAGAAAGGCTCAAGGAAGAAATGAGAAGGCAGGCCCTGGAGGAGCGAAGGCTTCAGGAAGAGCGCATGGAGCGGGAGAGAGACGCAGTGGACGCTGAAGCCAGGATTCAGGAGGCAATGGAGGAAATCACCGCAAACCGCATCCATTTTGCCTTTGATTCCTACGAACTTACTGCCGATGCCCGTTCCACTCTGCAGAAGATTTCCGAACACATGAAAAGATTCGACGAGTTGCGCCTGGTTATTGAAGGCCATACCGACGAAAGGGGTACGGCGGAATACAACCTGGCCCTGGGAGAGAGAAGGGCCAGGGCGGCTTATGAGTTCCTGGTGCTGCTGGGAGTCTCTTCGGACCGGCTGCAGATCATAAGCTACGGCGAGGAGAGACCCCTGGTGGATGAGTCCAATGAGTCCGCCTGGGCCAAGAACCGCCGTGCAGATTTCAAGGTCCTGGATTAGACCGGGTGCTTAAGCACATGTCCCGGGAAGGCCTGTCCCGGCACAACTACCTTATGACGGAGGGTTGAAAAGCCCCTCCATGCGAGGGAGGTTGAGTTTGGGGCAGGTCGGGGCAAGGTAGCAGACCTGGCATCCGTTCTTGTAGGGATAAAACGTCAGGGTGGAATACTTGTAATTGAGAGTTCCCTGGTTTGAAAAATCCAGCCCCACCCGGGCCAGGGATCTTTTCAAAATTTTGTTGGGCTTGGGCACCGGTGCGCACTGATCCCGGCCGATGCTGGGGATCAGTTCCTGCAGGGCGCAGGTGATCATGGTCTGTACCAGGGCCTGGAGCTTGAACCCCTTTGATGGCGAGTCCGGCCAGATTTCATCGATTTTCTCCTCCACTGATCTATCCATGAACACGGCCAGATACCCTTTCTTTCTGCCAAAGATGTAGATGCTCAGTGCAGGACGCCATTTTTCCCAGTAATTAAGCATATCCGCTACTTCCGGACCTTCCAGGTCTCCGGTCTGGGCCAGAGCCATGTATGTGGGCAGGTCAAAGGATATCTGTGGGTCGATTTTCCGGGCTTCCAGTAACTTCACGTTGTTCTCCCTTTAAAAATTTTATCCCGGGTAATGCAAACCCTGCCCCGGGGTCAAGGGGCAAGGTTTGCCAGGTGCATTTTTACCCCGTGGATCAACTATTGCTTAAGGGGATAATTAATATTAAACAGGCCTGCATCGCAGACGTTTTGACCATCAGGAAACAGGAACCGACATGAAGCAAAGGCCCATGGAAACCATTCAGGAACTGCAGGCCCTGGATAAAAAGCTTGCTTCCCTTATCGCCAGACGCAGCAAACTGATAGGTGCCCTGTCCCGGAACAGGCAGGACAAGAACAAAAGCCTGGCCGATCCGGAACTGGAGAAGAAGCTCTGGCAGGTATGGAAAAAGGAGCTTCAGCCCAACAATCCCAGCCTGGTGCGCCAGGCCTTTACCCTTTTAAACAGCATGGGGTATTTCGAGGCTGAAAGACCGTACTCGGACAAGCCTTTTTGCCTTTATCCCTCCAGAAGGCCGCTGGATCATGAGTTTCTGGGGCCCCTGGACCTGGACCTGGTCAGGGGCCTGGTGGCCATGTCGGCACTTACCCCCCGGCAGTGCGTGCTGGAAGGGCTCAACGTAAATGATGAAATCCTGGAACTGGTGAAAGTGGCCAACGAGTGCGGGGCTGGACTGTCCTGGAGATCCAGCACGCTTCTGGGGCAGGGAATGAGCACAGTGGACCTGGATGGACATAATCTTTTCCTGGGGCAAAGCGCCTTCAATTTTTATTTCTTTTTCTGCCTTGGTCTGGGACATCCCTGCAGAGTCAAATTTTCAGGTTCGGCCACGCTTAAAACCCTGAGCCTGCGTTTTCTGCTGAGCTTGGCCCCGGCTCTCGGGGCCAGGCTCAGTTCCATAGAGCCCCAGAGCTACAGCCTGCCGGCCAAGCTGGAAGCAGGGGGCAATCTTCCGGAAGAAGTGGAGATCCCCGAAGATGCGGACCCGGAATTCGTCCGGGCCTTGGTCCTGGCGGCAAGCGCATATTCCAGTCCCTTGAGGATCAAGTATCCGCAGGCGGCTGAGGCCCAGGTCAGGGACTGCCTGAAGATTTTTGCCGCCTGCAGAATCAGG
>PWGS01000077.1 GCA_003554505.1 Desulfonatronospira sp.
CTTTCGGTTTTCTATCGACCCTCTCTGAGCTGTAGGCTCTCCGAGCCGGAAGCCGATACCGATACCGACCCCGACACCGATGGCCAGAACAAGAGTACACACAAAATGTGCTGAACAGTTACGAATAATCTTTTTTTCTTAAGTTTAAATATCTTCTGGAACAACCTTGCTAATGCAATCACAATCATTATTTTCAGGGTGTTGTCAAGCTTCACCAGCAGGGTGCGGACGTGCAGTGAGCCCGTGTTTGCATGATTTGCAGCAAAAAAAAGGCCCTCCAGCTGGCTGGAGGGCCTTGATGTCGCTTTTGAAAAAAGTCAGTGGTATTTGTTCGTTTCTGTTTTAGAATCCGGGTTCTTCTCCCGGGTCACCGTAAGGATCTTCTCCTTCAGGCTGCTGGTAGCCTTCGGGTGCGGGTTGTTCGTAGCCCTCGGGAGCAGGCTGTTCGTAGCCTTCAGGCGGTGCCTGTTCTTCAAAACCTTCGGGTGCGTCCATCTGTTCTTGCTCGGGCTCGCCCCCCATGGAAAAACCCAGTACCAGCACTGCAGCCAGTGTCAATAGAATACCTTTAAGCCACATTTGCCGTTACCTCCAGGAAATTGATTACTGCATTCCTTCAAGGCGTTCCAGGAGCTGGTTCCTGAGCTCTTCATCCACCTGGGCTGCTTCCATGACCTGGTTGTAGGTCTGTGCGTCCAGTCCCTGGGCTTCAACTGCTTCTACCATTTCTTCTCCAGCCTGCTGCTGCAGCTCCTGTGCTCTTTCAGGATCTGAAACTTCACCCAGTTCCTGCTGAAATCTTTCACGTACTTCTGTTACTGCCTGGTAGGCATCAGCAACCTGATCCAGCTCGGCATCGCTGACATCTACGTCAGGCGCCTGCTGCTGCTGCATCATTTCCTGCTGATACTGCTGCTGTTGACCTTCCTGCTGGTATTCCTGCTGGGCCTGTACTTTCAGGCCGAAGCCGAGAATCAGCATTACTGTTGCTGCCAGACTGAGAACAATGGAACTTTTCGTGCTAAACATTTAACCCTCCAAATAATAAATAAATTAGTTGTTGTGCCGCATTTCCTGTGCAGCAAAAAACACATAAGAAATTACCAGCAATTGTTGTGCCAGCTTTGCATTGAGCTTTTTGATCGGCTGCTGGCAATGCCGGAAAAGGCTTCTAAGAAAATTATAACCGGGTTTAGTGTGTCAGGCATGCAAGGAACTTGTGTGTCTTTATGGCACATGGGACGGTTTTGGGGTGATATAAGGTGTTATCCATTCACCTCTTCTCCCAGCCTGCGGTAGAGGGTACGCCTGCCTATGCCCAGAATGGATGCCGCCCTGCGCTTGTTGCCCCCCACCTTGTCCAGCACGTGCTGAATATAACGATGTTCCACTTCGGAAAGGGAAGGCAGGCTCTGGTTCTGGAACAGGTGCTGAGAGACATGTGCGGCCTGGTCTTCCAGGGAAGAGGCCTGGTTTTCCCGGATGCGGGCCGGCAGGTGCCTGGGCAGTATTTCGCTGCCGTCGCAGAACGTCACTGCTCTTTCCACGGCATTCTGCAGTTCGCGCACATTGCCCGGGAAGTGATACTTTTCCAGGATGTTCAGGGCCTGTTGTGAAAAGCCCTGTATTTTTTTGCCCGTCTGGACGCAGAAGCGGCGCAGGAGTCTTTCCGCCAGGAGTTCCAGGTCGGCTTCCCGTTCTCTTAGAGGGGGGATTCTAAGGGTAAATGTCTCCAGACGGTAGAAAAGGTCTTCCCGGAAGTGGCCCTGGCGGACCTCCTCTTCAAGATCCCTGTGTGTGGCTGCCAGGATACGTACGTCCACCTGTTCCTCCTGGTTGCCCCCCACGGGGCGTACCTTGCCGTCCTGCAGCAGGCGCAGGAGTTTGGCCTGCATGAAAAGGGGCATTTCCGAAATCTCGTCCAGAAGCAGAGTGCCCCCGTGAGCCTCGGCAAAGAGTCCCTGCCTGGTTTTACTGGCCCCGGTGAATGCACCGGCCTTGTGCCCGAAGAACTCGCTTTCCAGGAGATGCTCGGGTATTCCGGCGCAGTTGACCGCCAGAAAGGGATTTTTTCCCCTTTTGCTTTCGCTGTGGATGGCCCTGGCCACAAGTTCCTTGCCTGTGCCCGACTCTCCCAGGATGAGCACCGGACCGTCGGCCTGGGCTACCCTGGTTATCTGGTCGAAAAGAAAGCGCATGCTCCGGCTCTGTCCGTACATATCATGAAAGCTGTCCGAGTTCAGCAGGCTTTTGATCTGCTTGACTTCCAGGCGCAGGGCACGGTTGCGAAGCACTCTCTCCACGGTGATCATGAAGTGGTCCAGATCCAGGGGTTTGGTCAGAAAGTCTTCGGCTCCGGCCTTGAGGGTCTCCACCGCCTTGGAAATGGTCCCGAAAGCGGTAATGATGAGAAAATCGGGCTGGTTTTCCGGAAACTCATTCCGGACCTTTTGCAGAAACTCAAGGCCGTCCATTCCGGGGAGTCTCAGGTCGCTTACCACCAGATCCGGGTTCCAGGCGTTCATCATGGAAAGGGCTTCTTCCGCGCTGGAACACCAGTAGGCTTGAAGGCCGTTGTCCTGTACCTCTTCGGTTAGAAGCTGCCCCAGACCTTTGTCATCTTCAACCACTAGTACTTTGCTGTCCTTTATCTGAACCTGGTTCATCATTATTCCCTGGGTCCGCTGTCCCGGTTTTGTCCTTGCTGGGAAAGGGGCAGAACTATCCGGAATCTGGCTCCGCCCATGTCGCTTTTGTCCACTTCAACGTTTCCGCTGTGTTCTTCAGCAATGCCATGCACCACTGCCAGCCCGAGGCCTGTGCCGATTCCTACGCTTTTTGTGGTGAAAAAAGGCTCAAACAGTTTGGATTCTATGTCCTGTGATATTCCAGGGCCGTTATCATCCACCTGAAACCAGGCCCAGCCACCGGATTCTCCCCAGGTGAGCCGGACGCTGACCTTCGGACAGCACTGCAGGGCATTTTTCAGGAGGTTGACCAGGGCCTGTTCTATGCGGGTAGGCTCGACATTGATGCTTATCTCTTTGTCCGGCTCCTGCATGAGTAATTCACCACCTGTATTTCTGGCCTCTTCCACGGCCGAGGCATAAGCGGAGTGGGCCAGCTGCTTCATGGATACGTTTCTCTTCTGTTGTTCATTTCTACGGCTGAAGTCCAGCAGCTGCCTGATGATATTTTCCATCCGGGCCACTTCATGGCGGATTTCCTGCATGGTGGAATCCAGCTCCGATGGGAGCTGCCTGTTTCTTTGAGCCCTCTGGGCCTTTCCGCTGACTACACTCAGGGGAGTTCCCAGTTCATGAGCCACTCCGGCAGCCAGCTGCCCAAGGGCGGCCATCTTTTCCGCCTGCCTGAGCCTGGACTGCAGCTCTTCCTGGACCTGCCTGCGCTCCCTGATTTCGCTTTCAGCTTTTTCTATGCTGTCCAGCATAAAATTAAAACGTTCTCCAATGGTGACTATCTCCCTGGGGCCCTGGGGCTTGAACCGGTGCCTCCTTTCTCCCCCGGCAACCCGGGACATGCTTTGGCTCAAGCGGGTGAAATATTTACCCAGGGCTTTGTGGTGGCCGTATAAAACCAGTGCGCTCATGAAAAAAACGGCCACTCCCAGGCCCATGACTCCCTTGGTCCTGATGGCGCTTATGTCCTCTTTGAAGTCGCTTTCACGCCGGGTGAGCTGCAGCAGTCCGCTTATACGCCCGCCGGAGTCTGTCAGGGGAACGAAATAGGAATACACCTCACGCCCTGCTACGTGACCGTATTCACCACGCCTTTCTCCTTCTGCGGCAAGTTCCGTGAGCTTGTCCTTCTGGGGGTCCGGGTCTGTTCTGCCGGCGGAAGCTATCTCCTGGCCGTCCTTGTCATAGACGTTTGCGCTGTAAACCCTGCCGATGGCAAAGGCCGACTCCAGGGCCTGGAGCATGCTGCCTTCCCGGTCGCGTTCCAACGCATGGCTAAGAGGCAACTGGATGGAGCGGGCCACCAGTTCCAGGTCGTTTTGCATTTGCTGTTCCACCTGTCTTTCCAGGGCGTTTAAGATCAGGTAGCCGGTAACGGCCAGAATGCATGCCAGGGGCAGAACGACATAGACCACCAGGGCCAGGCGCAGGCTGAACAGCCTGGAAATGGGAGCTATTTTTTTAAGCATAATTTTTTAACCTTGCGCGACAATAATTGCACATGTGTCATAATATACCATCTTTCATTAAATCAGGCAACCAGAGCTAAGAACATAACACCCATTCATTATTTTTCAAGAAGTTCAAGCGTCAGGCATGGGCAGATAAGAGGCCTGAACCGGGGTCCGGGAAATGGATCAAGATGGTATTGACAACTGGGGACTTTGGTGGAAACTGTTCTATCAACGGCCTAAAAGCTGTGCAACTATTCAGCACGCCTTGAGTTCTTGTTCTGACAAAACCATTATCAAAGTGAACGGTTACAAAGCTGTAATAGCACAAGTGAGTACATATCGTTGGCACCTCTAATCAGATACGCGGCCCTCCAGGTGCCCGGATTTCTCATCGCCCTTATTCTTCTCATGCATGCAAGGGACCAGGACTGGATCAGTGGAAGTACCGTGGTGCTGGTTCTGTCAATCCTGGTGCTCAAAGACGTGATACTCTACCCTTTTTTCAGAAGAGCCATGCAGCCCGGGCACACGGACATGGTGGCCAGACTGCACGGGGAGCGGGCCAGGGTTGTCAATACCCTGGATCCCGAGGGTCAGGTCAAACTGAAAGGAGAGATCTGGAACGCAAAAAGCATCCACGGCGAGCCTGTAGAGGCAGGGTCCTGGGTCAGGGTGTCAGGCCACAGGGGGCTTAAGCTTCATGTTGAACGGTGTGATGAACATGATTAAAAAAATAAGCCGGCAGGGGTAAGAATGTGGCGGACTGGCTGAAAAAAAACTGGTTTATAGCCGGCCTTGTAGCGACAGTGCTTCTGGCCTGGCTGTTTCCTGAACCCGGAGCCAGGGGAGGGGTGCTTCAAAGCGAAGACACCACCAGGCTGGGAGTGATTCTGATTTTTCTGTTCCAGGGACTGACTCTGTCACCTGAGGCCGTCAAGACCGGACTGATGCAGTGGAGGCTGCATATTTTTGTTCAGGTGTTCATCTTCCTGGTAATTCCCCTGGCAGCGCTTGTCTTGATATTTACCGCTTCCCCGGTTTTGTCCCGGGAACTGAGTACGGGCTTTTTTTTCCTTGCAGTCCTGCCCACCACCATAGCTACCTCGGTGGCTTATACTGCCATGACCAAAGGCAATGTGGCCGGAGCTGTTTTCAACTCCAGCCTGGCCAATGTGGCCGGGATATTTATTACTCCGCTATGGGTAAGTCTCTGGATGCAGGCAGGGGGAGTGAGTATGCCCCTGGGTGAATTGTTTCTGAATATTTCCAAGCTGTTGCTGGCTCCGTTTGTTGTAGGACAGATTTTAAGACCCGTGGTTTATAAGCAGGCTGATGCCCTTAAAAAATATTTTTCCATGACCAGCAGTCTCATCATTATTTTTATAGTTTATGCCGCCTTTTGCAATTCATGGGAAGACGGGATATGGGAGCAGCAGGGTCTTATGGCGGTACTCTCCGCCGGGGGAGGCTCGGCTTTTTTTCTGGCCCTGGTCCTGGGACTGGTTGCCATAGGGGTCAAGCTTTTTCGCTTTGAGCGTCAGAATGCCATGGCCGCCCTTTTCTGCGCCCCTCAGAAAACCATGGCTGCTGGAGTGCCCATGGCCAATCTTATGTTTGAACACCATGCCGGCCTGGGGATGATTCTTCTGCCCCTTATGTTTTATCATCTCCTGCAGCTGCTGGTGGGCGGAGCCATGGTCAACAGGATAAACGCCGCTGGAAAGTAAGACGTCAGAGATCAGTAAAAACAAAGAGTTAGGTCACGCGAACCACGCTAACCACGCGAGACGCGTGGCGAAGCGCGTGGCAGGACGCGTGATTGATTCCTGAGTTATTCATTCCCCTACTTTTTGCATGCGCATCAAGTAAAAAATTGAGGTGATGAAAATGAGATATGCACGCAGTTCCTGCATGTATTCAGCTGTCTTTTTTTTCTTGCTGCTGGTCTGGGTCCAGTATGCCTGGTGCTCAGACCTGGAAGAGGCCCATGAAGCCTACAGAAGCGGAAACTGGGATAAGGCTGCAGAGCTTTACAGGCCCCTGGCTGAACAGGGTTGTGACCAGGCTCAGAATAACCTGGGAGAGCTTTACTCCAGGGGATCAGGTGTAAAAAAAGATTATGACCGGGCCATGGAGCTTTTCCACCTGGCTGCAGAGCAGGGAAATGCTTATGCCCAGACCAACCTGGGCCTGCATTACTCCCAGGGCCTGGGTGTCAGGCAGAATTTTCCCCGGGCTCACAAGTGGTTTGAAAAGGCAGCCAGGCAGGACAACTTTATGGCCCAGAACGCCCTGGGGCTTTTTTACCTGCACGGCAGAAACATGGAAAAGGATTACGTTTTGGCCTACAAGTGGTTTTATCTTTCAGCACAAAAAGGTTTTGACCAGGCCCAGGAAAACAAGCGCTGGACTGCTTCCAGGCTTTCACAGGAAGACCTGGACAGGGCCCGGAAGCTGGCCCGGGAGTTTGAACCCGGGGATAATTGATTTGCACAAGTCTGCTGCAGCAGGTTGGTTGGTATATGCGGGGCAGGTCTGCCGGCAGGGAAGACATTACCATCAAGATTTTTTTTTCAGCTTGACAAGTAAGAGAGTTTTTACTTGACTGGCCTACATGCAGAAACTTCTCTACGAGACCGGCTTTGGGTCAGTGACCACCTACGGGGATTTTCAGGAGACCTTCAGAAGTGAAGAACCTGATTTTTATATCCATGTAGCGGATAAAGGCATACCTGACCAGAGTTGACAGCCTTGAGCTGGCGTTAGTCTGCTTAAAAAAGTGCCTGCAAAAGTTTTTTGCAGGCACTTTAAAAGAATCGCGGGCAAAGCTGCTGCTCTGCGGAGGGAATATGGCTGGAAATTGCCGGATGCGTTCCAGGCCGCCCTGTCCATAAAGAATAATCTCAACTTGATTACCCGCAACAATAAAGATTGTGACCCTGGCCGTCATCCCTTTGTAGAAATTCCCTGCCGGATATGAACTTCTGCACTCTTTCTCTGGATAAGCGCCATGTTTGATTGGTCCAGGGATTGTTTGTGCAGAGACAAAAAGGTCATGTCATTTTTTTTCGTGACTTGAAGAGCATACCTGGAACAAGCCATACATAAAGGGCCATTCCGAACAGTTCAATCAGGGACTGCAAGACAACCGCAAGAACTGTGATTTCAAAAGATTCAGGCAGGGCAAGAGCCAGAGGCAGAACAACAAACGAATTTCTGCTGCCGAAGCTGAAAGCCAGAGTTCTTCCCTGGCGGACCGGCAGGGATATGATTTCTGCAAGAACCCTGGCCAGCAGCGCAGCGCTCAGCAGGAATATCACGTAACAGATAGCCGGATACGCCAGCAGAAAGCTTGCATCCCGGAGTGCATGCGCCTGCGAAGCGGCTATCATAAAGATTACTGCAGCCAGCAGGGGAACAGGCATCCATCCCAGCCTGGAAATGGTTTTTCTCCGTGAATCCGGTGCTTTTTCCACCCATCTTTCTGTAAGCCAGGCGATTATAAGGGGCAAAATTATAATTCCGGTGAAGGCCAGAATCATTTTGTTTGTGGCCAGGAAAAGCGTTAGTTCCTGGCCGAAAAAGAGAAACAGGTATGCAGGCAGAAGCAGGATCTGGAAAAGCAGGCTCAGGGGGGAAAAGGCGATGGCTCTTTCAGTGTCGCCTCTGCCCAGCTGAGGGAAAGTGATGAACCAGTCAGTACACGGGACCAGCAGGACAAGTGCAACTCCGAGTTGAATGGGGGGATGATCCGGCAGAAAAGTGATGAAGATCAGTATGATAAGGGGAATCAGAACAAAATTGCCTGCCAGGGCTGTATATATGAAGCGGCGGTCCTGAACAAAAGCGTGCCTGATTTTTGAAAGACGTATCTGGGTGAAAGTAGTGTAGAGCAGAAGACCAAGAACAGGCCAGAGAAGAGATTCAAAGATTAAACTGAGCTCCGGAAAATGCGTACCCCAGAAAAAACCGGAAATAATGGCTGCAACATAAATCACAACCTGGTATTTTTCGATTGCTTCCCTGGTCATGGTAATTCTTTTGACCGGCTGGTTGATATCAAAACAAGCAGCAGTTTAAAATTTGCCCGCTCATTGCAGCTACGCTGGTTTTGCAGGCATGGTGCCTTGCTCAGAGAGGTTTCATTGCGGTAGATCAGCCCTTACTGCCGAAAAGCTTTTCCACCAAAGCAACCGGAGACCTTAAAGGTCAAGAGCCTCCTGCGAGCCTATGAGATTCCCTGAACTGTGTCTACAATCAGAATTCAGGCAGTCCCGCAGCCGCTGCAAGCTCACGTTGCTTTGGGCAGTTGAAAGTAAGGTCATGTAAAAATACCATCATCTCATGGGACAGTCCGGCTTTGGATTTTTCAGGCAGTCCCGCAAAGTGGACACCCCGCAGGAGTGGCACAATATCACCGGAATATTTTCGGACCTGGCAGCTTCAAAAGCGTTTTTGCGGGCGCTGTGGGAGACCTTGTTGGTGAATATTATCATCAGGTCGATGCTGCCCAGCCGCTCAGTGATGGTGTTTTCCGCACCGGTGAACATCTTGATTCTATATCCGGCCTTTCTGGCTGTCTTCTGGTAATGGGGCTGCAGCCTGTCCATGCCTCCGATAACTGCTGCGGTCATAATATCCCCCTTTCAGGATTTGTCAGGTTTAGCGCAGTTCTTTTTCAGGAAACTTTCCCTGATGATACTGACGCATCTCAAGCATTCATTAAAGCTAACCGGGTTTTTGCCGTTCAGTTGATCAATCTTTTGTTGCAGCCTTCTCTGGGTTTCTTTATCCGGGCTGCCTATGCTTGATTTCAGGGTCATGACCTGCTCCTTTTTGTAATTGATTTTTAATTTCAATATCGTTTTATTGAGGGAATTGTCAACAAAAAAAATCACAGCGGATAAAAAAATGCCGGTCAGTAGACGTATGTAAAGTCTTCTCAGCTGGTAATGTATTATTTTACTTGCCCTGTCTGCAATTATATGTTTGTATTTTGATACAAACGCCAGGGGGCGCCCTTTAATGTAAGGGCTGAGAAGAACCCCGAGAACCTGATCCGGATAATACCGGCGGAGGGATTGGCGAGCTCACCACCGAGAATTCTTTTTTTGTCCCTATCAGGGCCGTTCCCCAAGGTCAGCTTACCTCTCCCCTCCTGAAATCCATCACAGGAGGACTCTCATGAAAACACAGCTTCAAAAGGCCAGAGCCGGGGTTGTCACTCCGGAGATGCATATTGCGGCAGAGGGCGAGCCCATAAGCGCCGAATATCTTTGCAGCCTCATCACCCGGGGCAGGGCGGTGCTGCCCAAAAATGTGGTGCACGACTTCGCCTCCATAAAAGCCATTGGTGAAGGGCTCAAGACCAAGGTCAACGCCAATCTGGGCACCAGCGGAGAATGTGCCGACATGGCTGCCGAGGAGAAGAAGCTCGCGGCTGCTTTAAGGGCCGGGGCGGATTCCATAATGGATCTATCCACCGGCGGAGACCTGGACCAGCTTCGCTGGATGTTTCTGAACAACAGCCCGTTAATGCTGGGTACCGTGCCCATTTACGGACTGGCCGCCAAAATGCTCAGGCAGGACCGGCCCATGCACGGCATAACACCCGAGGAGCTTTTTCGGGAAATAGAACTGCAGTGCAGCCAGGGAGTGGATTATATAACCGTGCACTGCGGGATAACCAGGCAATCGGTCCAGAGACTGGAGCATTTCAGGCGCATTATGCCCTGTGTCAGCCGCGGCGGGTCCATGCACATGCAGTGGATAAGGGCCAACGGGCAGGAAAATCCTTTGTACCAGGACTTTGATGCCCTTTTGGATATTGCTGAAAAGTATGACGTGACCTTGAGCCTGGGGGACGGTTTTCGTCCAGGATGCATCGAAGATTCACTGGACGGGGCCCAGGTGGAAGAGCTCATGATCCTGGCCGAGCTGGCCGGCAGGGCCTTTGAACGCGGGGTGCAGGTCATGATCGAGGGTCCGGGCCATGTGCCTCTGAATGAAATAAAGACCCAGATCCAGCTGCAGAAAAAGCTCTGCCGCAATGCCCCCTTTTATATTCTGGGTCCCCTGCCCACGGACATTGCTGCAGGCTACGACCATATAACTTCGGCAATCGGCGGAGCCGTTGCCGGAGCAGCCGGGGCCGACTTTCTGTGCTACGTCACCCCGGCCGAGCACCTGGCTCTGCCGGGAGAGGATGATGTCTATCAGGGAGTGATGGCCGCCAGAATTGCGGGGCATATAGCAGATTTGAGCAAGGGGCTGCCGGGTGCTGCTGATAAGGACCGGCAGATGGCTCATTTCCGCCAGACCCTGGACTGGGAGGGCATGATAAAAAGCGCCCTGGATCCTGACCTGGTTCGCAGCAGGATGCAGATCACCCAGGACGGGCGGACCTGTTCCATGTGCGGCAAACTTTGTGCGGTAAAAACTTCAGAGGAGACGGAAGCACTGCAGGGTGAGGCTGGTTCTTAACACTGTATTTTTATTGCGTCCTCAGGCCAGGTCCCGGAGCATGTTCATCTGTCCGGTCAGCATTAATATGGCACGGTTTTAAAGTTATACGGCCACGGCCTTATGCTGGGAAAGTCAAGGACTGATATTTGTCAGGATCTGTTCCTGCTTGACAGGGAAGACTGGAGATATAAATATCTACATGTCAATAATATGGAAGGGTCGTGCATGATGCAGGATTTTTACAGCAAAGCTAGCAAGGAGGTGTATGATTATGAGTCAAGATAATACGAACAAGGCAGAGCATGTACTGCCGCAACTGCCTTTTGCCCGGGATGCCCTGGAACCGGTAATCTCAGCCAGGACATTGGAATTTCATTACGGAAAGCATCATCAGACCTATGTAACCAACCTGAACAAGTTTATCTCCGGGACAGACCTGGAAGGAAAATCCCTGGAGGAGATAATTCAGTCTACGTCCAACGCACCGGACAAAGCAGGCATTTTCAATAATGCGGCCCAGGTGTGGAACCACCCTTTTTACTGGAACAGCCTGAGCCCGCAGGGTGGAAAAGCGCCCCCGGCAGTTCTCAAGCAGAAGATGGAGGAGGCTTTCGGCTCTGTTGATGACTGCAAGAAGGAGCTGCACACCGCCGCTGTGACCCAGTTCGGCAGCGGATGGGCCTGGCTGGTGCTGGAAGGCGGCAGGCTCAAGGTGACCAAGACCCTGAACGCGGATCTGCCTCTCGTGCACAATATGAAGCCCCTGCTGACCATCGATGTCTGGGAGAACGCCTATTACCTGGATTATCAGAACCGCCGTCCGGATTATGTACAGGCGGTCCTGGACAAGCTGGCCAACTGGGGTTTTGCTGCATCCAACCTGGAGTAGATAAAAGTCGCGACTTTGGGTTTTTTATCAAGGCATTTGCTGGATGGTCAAAGTTTTTGTTTGAGTTTTTCAACCCTTTAAGATAAGAGGGTAAACGTTCTTTAATTGCATGCTCCGCAACCAGGGAGCTGTGTGTCGCTGGGGGAGGCCTGTGCCTGAGATTTCGGAATTTCCCGAAAGACCCCTCGCACCTGATCCGGATAATACCGGCGTAGGGAAGCGGCTTTGGCATAACTTGAATTGCACGTAAGGGCAAAGTACAAGTTGATCAGGGCTGTTTCTTCTGGAAACAGCCCTTTTTTTTGGTCAACCAGAACGTATCTGTTCAGTCCCGGCGGAGTGCATTACCGCACTGCCGGAAGGGCTGGGCTTATAAGCCCTGGACAGATGCAGCACAACCTACAGGAGGCTTAAAAATGGCACTGGATGAGATTATTATTTCGCGGGCGATTATCGAAACCTATACAAGAAAGCTGATGGATTCCCTGGAACTGGACGTGGCCATCTGCGGGGCAGGTCCTTCCGGGATGGTGGCCGCCTACTACCTGGCCAGCGCCGGGAAAAAGACGGCTGTGTTCGAGCGCAATCTGGCCCCCGGCGGAGGCATGTGGGGCGGAGGCATGATGTTTAACGAGGTTGTGGTCCAGGAGGATGCAAGGGAGATCCTGGATGAGCTGGGTATCAAGTCAGTGGAGTACACCCCGGGTTATTATACTGCTGACTCGGTGGAAGCAGTTTGTACCCTGGGTTCAAAGGCTGCCAAGGCAGGTGCCAGGTTTTTCAACCTGGTATGCATCGAGGATGTCATGATCCGTGAAAACCGCATCACCGGGCTGGTCATCAACTGGTCCGCAGTGGAGAGTGCAGGGCTGCATGTTGACCCGCTTACTGTTCGTGCCGACTATGTGGTGGAGGCTACAGGGCATCCGGTGGAGATAATGCAGGTTATTGAGCGTAAGATGGACACCAGGCTCAATACGCCTTCAGGAAGGCTGGAAGGTGAAAAGTCCATGTGGGCGGAAAAGGCCGAGGAACATACAATAGAGAACACCACAGAGGCCTTTCCCGGGGTCTATGTCTGCGGCATGTCCGCCAATGCCACTTTCGGCTCCTTTCGGATGGGCCCGGTATTCGGGGGCATGCTCAGGTCCGGCAAGAAAGTGGCCAAAGATATTATTGAGAGATCATAGGACCAAAGCAGGCTTTTAAACAAGCCCAAAGCCGGATTCATTTTCTTGAGTCCGGCATTTTTTATCAATAGTAGGGCACAAATATTCAAAAACTTGACTAAAATATTTGCCGACTTAAATAAATTTGTCAGGAACTTACAGAGGTGCGGTTCAAATTCTGGTTTGGAAGGGAGAAAGCGATCATGGAATACAAAGACTATTACAAGATCCTGGGAGTGGATAAAAATGCTTCCCAGGAAGAGATCACCAAGGCCTATAAGAAACTGGCCAGAAAATATCATCCCGATTTGAACCCGGATGATTCTTCGGCTGAAGACAAGTTTAAAGACGTAAACGAAGCTTACGAAGTGCTCAAGGATCCTGAAAAGAGAAAGCATTACGATGCCCTGGGTGCCGACTGGCAGCACGGGCAGAATTTTCAGCCGCCGCCGGGTTATGAAAACGTACACTTTGAATTCCGCGGTGATCCCGGTGCAGGTCAGGGATTCGACATGGGCGGATTCAGTGATTTCTTTGAGTCTATTTTCAGGGGCTTCGGCGGTGCGGGCCAGGATTTCCGGGGCAGCGGCACCAGGGGGTTCAGGGGCGATCCTTTTTCCGGAGGGGGCTTTTCCTCCAAGGGACAGGACGCAGAGGCCACCCTGGAGCTGACCCTGGAAGAGGCCTACAAAGGCGGCAAAAAGAGCATTACTCTGCAGGAGCAGGTAATGGGCGCCGACGGCATGCCCCATGTGCAGAACAAGACCCTCAGCGTCAATGTGCCCAAGGGAATCAAGGACGGCAGCAAGATCCGTCTTTCAGGGCAGGGTTCGCCCGGACGCGGCCAGGGTGCTGCCGGGGATCTTTATCTCAAAGTGAGGATAGCCCCGCATCCCTATTTCAAGGTGGACGGCAACAATATTTTCTACGATCTGCCCCTTGCACCCTGGGAAGCTGCTCTGGGAGCCAAGATCCGTGTTCCCACCCTGGATGGAGATGTGGAAATTAATATTCCGGCCGGCATCAGCAGCGGCCAGAAGATGCGCCTCAAGGGCCGCGGCCTTGGCCGGGGGGCTGCCAAGGGCGACCAGATGGTCAGAATAATGATAAAAGTCCCCAAACAACTCACTGAAGAAGAAAAAGGCCTGTGGCAACAACTCTCGGAAAAATCAGGGTTTAACCCCAGGAATTAGAACAGGTTTTTTCATGGAGGAAAGCATGTCCAGCTATATACAAACCCGAAGACAGGGAACTTTGATAAGGGCAAACCTGATACACTGGTCCCAGTTTGTGCAGCGTACCGGGGTCTGCCCCAGTATGCTGGGTGAACTCGTTGAGATGGGCTGGGTGGAGTCCATCTGCACTTCGCCTGATAGCTATCATTTCCCGGAAAAAGAAGTTTTCCGGGTACAGAAACTGGTCCGCCTGTGCCGGGACTTTGAGCTGCCGACCATCGGCGGGGTGCTCATCATTGACCTGCTGGACAGAATTGAGCAGCAGGATAAGGAGATCAGGCAACTCAGAAGATTAATATAGTTTTCATCCGGAAACGGTTCTTTTCCTCGTTTCCGGAAAGAAAACCATCAGTTTCAGCATCCGGCAATAAGGAATTGCCGGATGGTAACTATAATAGTTTGGAGGAACAATCATGGATATAAATAAATTTACCCAGAAATCCCAGGAAGCCATATCAGCTGCCCAGGAAGTAGCCATGCGCCTGGGACATCAGCAGGTTGAGGTGGAGCACCTGTTCAAGTCTCTGCTGGAGCAGGAGCAGGGGCTTGTCCCCAGGATCCTGCAGCAGGCGGGATACAACCCCGGCTCCATCAGCGCCTTACTGGACAAGCAGCTGGAAAAGCTGCCTCGGGTGAGCGGTCCTGGGAGCCAGCCTGGACAGATATACGTGACCCAGAGGCTGAATTCGCTTCTGCTCAAGGCCAAGGATATGGCCAAAAGCATGCAGGACGAATATGTAAGCGTGGAGCATATACTTTTGTCCATCCTGGATGAGTCCCCTTCAACCGGGTCGGGCAAGGTTGTTGCCGAGTACAAGATAGACAAGAACAAGGTGCTGTCGGCTCTCACCAGCGTCAGGGGCAGCCAGAGGGTGACTTCGGCTTCCCCGGAGGAAACATATGATGCCCTGAAAAAATACGGCCGGGACCTGGTGGAAGAGGCCCAGGAAGGCAAGCTGGATCCGGTTATAGGTCGAGACAGCGAGATACGCCGGTGCATAAGGATACTGTCCAGGCGGACCAAGAACAACCCGGTGCTCATCGGTGAAGCCGGGGTGGGCAAGACGGCCATTGCCGAGGGCCTGGCTCAGAGGATCCTTAACCGGGACGTGCCCGAGGGGCTCAAAGATAAGACCATCTTCGCCCTGGACATGGGGGCCCTTATAGCCGGGGCCAAGTACAGGGGGGAGTTTGAAGAGCGCCTCAAGGCCGTTCTCAAGGAGGTACAGCAGTCCGAAGGCCGGATTCTGCTTTTTATCGATGAGATCCACACCATTGTGGGCGCCGGCAAAACCGAAGGTTCCATGGATGCCGGAAACCTCTTAAAGCCCATGCTGGCTCGAGGGGAACTGCACTGCATAGGTGCCACCACCATTGATGAATACCGCAAGAATATCGAAAAAGACCCGGCCCTGGAACGGCGCTTTCAGCCGGTCATGGTGGACGAGCCCAGCGTGGAGGATACAGTATCCATTCTGCGTGGTCTCAGGGAACGTTTTGAAGTACACCACGGTGTACGCATCAGCGACGGCTCCCTGGTTTCAGCAGCCACTCTCTCGCATCGGTATATATCGGATCGTTTCCTCCCGGACAAGGCAATTGACCTGATAGACGAGTCCGCGGCCAAGATCCGCAGCGAAATCGATTCCCTGCCCACGGAGCTGGACGAGATAAACCGCAAGATCATGCAGCTGGAAATCGAGCAGGAGGCACTGAAAAGGGAGAAGGATGAGGCCTCCAGGGAAAGACTGGACAAGCTGGGAAAAGAGCTTGCGGATTTAAAGGAAGAGCAGTCCAGGCTGAGGAGCAGATGGGAGCACGAAAAAGAATCCATCAACTCCCTGCGTTCTCTGAAGGAAGATATAGAACGCACCAAGCTGGAGATTGAAAACGCTGAAAGAGCTTATGACCTGAACAAGGCGGCGGAACTGCGCTACGGCAAGCTGCATCAGCTTGAAAAGGAACTTGCAGAGAAGGAATCCGCCATAAGCGGCGACAGTGACGAGGAGATGCTTTTAAAGGAAGAGGTGGGTCCTGACGATGTGGCTGAGATCATATCCAAGTGGACCGGCATTCCCGTGACCAGGCTGCTGGAAGGAGAACGTGAAAAGCTTCTCAAGCTTGCCGATATCCTGCATGAAAGGGTCATCGGCCAGGACGAGGCGGTGGACGCAGTGGCCGATGCAGTGCTGCGGGCAAGGTCGGGGCTGAAGGATCCAAACCGGCCCATCGGCTCGTTCCTGTTCCTGGGACCCACCGGCGTAGGCAAGACCGAGCTGACCAAGACCCTGGCCCTGAATCTGTTTGATACCGTGGAAAACATGATCCGCCTGGACATGTCGGAATATATGGAAAAGCACACTGTGGCCCGCATGATCGGTGCTCCTCCGGGATACGTGGGGTATGACGAGGGCGGTCAGCTTACCGAGGCTGTGCGGCGCAAGCCCTACAGCGTAATCCTTTTTGACGAGGTGGAAAAGGCACATGCAGACGTGTTCAACGTACTGCTGCAGATTATGGATGACGGCCGGCTCACTGACAGTCACGGTCGCACCGTGGACTTTAAAAACACAGTGGTCATTATGACCTCCAACCTGGGCTCGCAGTATCTTCTGGAGGGTATTACCCCGGACGGGCAGCTGCGAGAAGATGTCCGGGACCAGGTCATGAATACGGTAAAGTCACATTTCAGGCCGGAGTTTCTAAACCGTCTGGATGAGATCGTCATGTTCAAGCCTCTGCTTCTGGAAGAGATTGAGCAGATTATTGAACTTCTCCTGCAGCAGGTCCGGGATCGCCTCCAGGACCGCAAGATAGGCGTGCAGTTAAACGAGGCTGCCAGGCATTTCATTGCCAGAGAGGCTTATGACCCTGTCTACGGGGCCAGGCCCCTGCGCAGATATCTGCAGCAGCATGTGGAAACGCCCCTGGCCAAGGAGATCATTGCCGGCAGGCTTATGGACGGCCAGCAAGTCACCATAGACCTGGAGAACGACCAGTTAAGCATCAAGGCACAATAAAGAGTTTTCATCCGGAGTAACTATTCACCAGGGTCCGGGGACTTCGCAAACAGGACGTAAAAACTCACTCCCAGGAAGCGTAAATCAAAACCTATACACGAGTTTTTAAGCCAGAATAACTTATATAACCTGCTCTAAATCAAGTTCAGTGTTTTACGGTTTTGATTAACGCTTCCTACGTCGTTCAGACAGTTTACGCCCGGTTTGCGAAGCCCCCGGACCCTGGATATCAGCGGTGCGCATAGATTGACCAATTTTACCAGATGGTGAATAGTTACCCGGATGGAAACTAAATACTGGACAAACCGGGCACAAAAAAGGCAGGTAAAGACCTGCCTTTTTTGTGCCCTTCATGTTTTCAGGGGGCCAGGTCTCGCACAGCAACATTTTCCACAGGGGTTTTGTGTTATGGATCAGCCTGTACTCTGCCTGGATATTGGCAGCGGCACCCAGGACGTGCTTTACTATATCCCGGGGCGCGAACTGGAGAACTGCCCCAAGTTCATCCTGCCTTCACCAGCAGTGATGGCGGGGCAGAGAATAGAAAAGCTGGGAAACGCCAACAAAAATATTTACCTTTATGGACACAACATGGGCGGGGGGTTCGCCCGGGTTCTAAGGAAGCACCTGCAGGCAGGTCTACAGGCTGCTGTACACCCTGATGCCGCCTATGCCATGTCTGATTCCCCGGACAATGTCCGGGCCATGGGCATTGAGATAACTAAGAACTGCCCCCCGGGTTTTGCGCCGGTTTATCTATCGGATTATGATCCAGGGTTCTGGCAGTCATACCTGGCTCAGGCCGGGCTGGAGTACCCGGAGATGATCCTGGCCGGGGCCCAGGATCACGGATTTCATCCCGGCGGCAGCAATCGCCTGGGGCGGTTCGAGATCTGGAGGAAGTTCCTGAGCCGGGAGCAGGGGGACCTTCAGAAACTTTTTTTTGACGTACCTCCGGAAGAAATGACCAGGCTTATAAGCCTGAAACAGTGCATGGGCGGGGGGCTGGTCTGCGATACAGGCGCGGCGGCCCTTCTGGGGGCCCTGTTTGTGCCTGAGGTGGAGGATCTGTCACAGCAGCAGGGGATCTGCGTGGTCAACGCCGGCAACAGCCATACCATAGCCTTCCTGGTATACAGAGGCCGGGTCATGGGGATATACGAACACCATACCGGCATGCTGGATGGAGAAAAGCTGTGGGCCCAGCTTGAGAGGTTCCGGGCCGGAAGGCTGAGCAATGAAGAGGTTTTTGAGGACCGGGGGCATGGCTGCCGGGTGCTGGAGGAGGCCAAGGGCATGGATTTTGGTCCTGTTTTTCTGCTGGGGCCAAGGCGCAGGATACTGGAGGGATTTGAGGCACATTTTCTGTGCCCCGGGGGAGACATGATGCTGGCCGGATGTTTCGGCATGCTTAAGGGAGCAGCCTTGTTAAAAGGCCGGAAATTTAACGCTTGAGGACAGTAGAATGAACAATTATACCCTTGTCAGGCCGGAACACCTGAATCACCATGGTTTTTTATTCGGGGGAGTGATGCTCAAGTGGGTGGACGAGTTTGCCTGGCTGGCCGCCAGCAAGGAATACCGCGGGTGCAAGCTGGTGACTATTGCCATGAATGAGATACGTTTTGCTGAGCAGGTGCCCAACGGATCCATCCTGCGTTTTAATATCGAATTCAGCAGCCAGGGCAACTCATCGGTGACCTATGATGTCAATGTCTATTCCGACAGGCCGGGAGGTGAGCGGGAAGTAAAGGTGTTTGCCAACAAAATCACCTTTGTGCGGGTGGATTCCCTGGGGCACAAGATCCCGCTTCCTCCCAGAAACGATATTCAGGCCTGGACGGATGCATAACCATCAACTCTATAACTAACGGGCTAAAGAGACATGAATAAGATTACCATAGCCACCCGAGGCAGCAAACTGGCTATGTGGCAGGCTGAACACATA
>PWGS01000198.1 GCA_003554505.1 Desulfonatronospira sp.
ACCCCCTGGTGGTGCACCGCGAAACCAGGCAGGCCCTGGAAGCCGGGCGCAACTACCTGTGGTACACCATCGGCGGCGGTTCAGTATTGTTTGTGGGTATTGTCTGGCTGCATGTCCTGGCAGGACCCTTCGATTTCACCGACACCGGGATGCTTGAGGCCCTGGATCCGGCTCATTACAGCACCCTGATAATAATATTCGCCCTGCTCATTGCCGGGCTGGGAGTCAAGGCGGCCCTGGTGCCTCTGCACGGCTGGCTTCCGGTGGCCATGATCGCCCCGGCTCCGGTTTCTGCCCTGCTCCATGCCGTGGCCGTGGTCAAGGCCGGAGCCTTCGGCATAGTCCGGGTGGTATTTGACGTGTATGACAGAGAATTCGCCGCTTCCCTGGGCCTCCTGGAGCCGTTGGCCTTCGTGGCTGCACTGACCATAATCTTCGGCTCTGTCCGCGCCCTGATGCAGACGGATCTCAAGAAGCGACTGGCCTATTCAACCGTGAGCCAGGTATCCTACATTACACTGGGGGCGGCCATACTGGCTCCTTTTTCCACAGTAGCGGCCATCGTTCACCTGGTACACCAGGGCATCATGAAGATCCCCCTCTTCTTCTGCGCCGGCAACATCGCCGAGACCCTGGGCCTGCACAGCATCAGGGACCTGGGCGGGGTGGGCCGGCGCATGCCGGTTACCGCCATCTGCTTCACCGTTGCGGCCTTCGGCATGATGGGGGTGCCGCCGGTGGCCGGATTTGTAAGCAAATGGTACCTGGGTCTGGGGGGTATGGACGCCGGCCGGGAATGGGTAGTGGGGATCATGGTCCTGAGCAGCATACTCAATGCCGCCTATTTTCTGCCGGTAATCCATACCATCTGGTTCAAGCATCCGCAAAAGACGTGGCGGACAAAGCGACTGAGCCGCTTTGAAGCCCCCCTGGCCCTGCTGCTGCCCGCCCTGGCCACTGCCTCCTTGTCCCTCCTGGCCGGACTCTGGGCCGGATGGACCTGGAGCCCCCTGGGAGTAGCCAGACAGATCGCCGCTGGAATGGGGGCCCTGCCATGATATGGGTTCTGGCTGTTTTCTTTCCCCTGCTGCTGGCAGGCATGTGCCTCATAACCAGAGTCCAGGAGAAATACAGTGGCTGGCCTGCAGCCCTGGCTCCCCTGCCGGCCCTGGGTCTGGCTGTATTCGGAGCCGACGTCGCTCCTCTGGAGGTGCCAAGCTTTCTGCTAGGCATGCATTTCGGCTTCGGGGAGTACGGGAGGGATTTCCTGCTTCTCATAGCCATAGTCTGGACCGGGGCGGGCTTTTTTTCCGCCTGCAGCATGCACAATGATCCAGACCGGCGCTCCTATACCATTTTGTTTCTGCTGGCCATGTGCGGCAATCTGGGTCTGGCAGTGGCCCAGGACGTGGTCACCTTTTACACCTTTTTTTCCCTCATGACCTTTTCCGCCTACAGCCTGGTCATCCACAACAACAACCCAGCAGCCTGGAGAGCCGGGCATATATACCTGGTCATGGCCGTACTGGGGGAGGGGATGCTCGCTGCCGGGCTGATGATTTCGGTACATATGGCGGACAGCGTCATGTTTATGGACATATCCCGGGCCGCTGCCGGGCTGTCCCCGGCTCACCCCATGTTCTTTCTTCTTTTTGCCGGCTTCGGCATCAAGGCCGGCATCCTGGGCATGCATTTCTGGCTGCCCCTGGCTCATCCGGCCGCCCCCACCCCCGCCAGTGCTGTACTAAGCGGAGCCATGATCAAGGCCGGGCTCCTGGGCTGGCTTTACCTGTTTCCGGTGGAGGCGGTCTGCATGCCGTCCTGGGGAGCATTTTTCATGTGCCTGGGCCTTCTGGGCGCTTTTTTCGGGGTCCTGGCGGGCCTGCTGGAAAAGGACCCCAAAACCGTACTGGCCTATTCCAGCATCAGCCAGATGGGGCTTATGTCCTTTCTCCTGGGGCTGGCCCTTTTTGACGCCGCACTGGCAAAAACGGCCCTGCCCGGCATCCTGATGTTTGTCATGCACCACGGACTGGCCAAGGCAGCCCTGTTCATCGGGGCAGGAGCCACCAAGTACGCCAGGGGGCAGGGTGCCGGCACTTTCCTGCTGCTGGCGGCCCTGGCCCTGCCGGCCCTGGCCCTGGCCGGGGCACCATTTACTTCCGGGATCCAGATCAAGTACCTTATGAAAGAACTTGCTTCCACGGGTCCCATGTCTTCTGTTACAGGGCTTCTTCTGCCCCTTTCCTCCCTGGGCACAACCCTGCTCATGACGCATTTTCTCTGCCGGATCTTTCAGGCCATGAAACCTGCAAACAAGGCTTACCCCCGGGATCAGGCCCTGGTCTGGCTGGTCATGGTGGCTGCAAGCGACGGCCTGCCCTTTGTATCCGTGCAGGGATTTGAAATGCTCCCGTCGGCCTGGCAGGCTGATACGGATTTTATCTGGGGTGGACTGTGGCCGGTAATGCTTGGTGTGCTTATTTATCCGGCAATAAAATCCAGGACCCCCTTGCAGGCCGCTTTGCATTCCTGGCCGGACACCGTGGAATTCATGGAAAGAATCTGGCGTCTTTCTTATGCCGGATGGCGCAGCAGCCCGCTTTGCGACCCCTCCTGCGGACAGATAAACTTTGTCTACATGCTGGACAGATATATTTACGGCCGCAAAAGCCTGGAAACCCCGTGCAGCATAGAGTTCAGGCTCAGGCAGTGGCCTGGGGCCGGATTCTTGTTTGTGGTCCTGATCCTGGTATTCGTTGGGCTGGGGATGATGATTTGATGAAAGAAAGGCGGAATCTACACATGGTAAATGAGCCAGGAAATCAGGCAAAAAGAGGTCCACGGCCGGGAGTTATTGCCGGGGCATGGTGTTTTGTCTTTCGACTGGCCCTTTTCGGGGTTATCTGGTGGGGCCTGGCCGGAGGCAGTTTGCAGGACTGGCCCCTGGCACTTTTCTTCATCCTTGCGGCAGCCGCCAGCAGCATGTTCCTCGTGCCCGGACAGAAGCTCAGACTGGCGGGTATTCCGGGATTCATCCCCTTTTTTCTGCACCTGTCCCTGATGGGGGGCCTGGATGTCACCTCCAGGGCCTTCAGGCCTTCCATGCCCCTTGAGACCGGGATAATCATGCACAGGGTCCGGCTTGAACATCCAACCGCAAGGGTGCTTTTTGTCTGGGTGGTAAGCCTGCTTCCCGGTACCGCCTCGGTGCAGCTTACTGACCAGCGCCTGCGCATTCATGTCCTGGACAGCGACCAGCCGCACCATAAGAGGCTCCAGGACCTGGAAAAAAAGATCCAGGCCCTGTTCAAGTCATGAGCCTGGCGGAAAAATCAACCCAGCCAGGGATCGTCATCATCCCCCCCTGCGGCTCCGGCACGGCCTCTTTCCCGTTCCTTGGCCAGGTCCAGTGCCGACTGGGTGGTATTGATGGATTTTTGAATCCTGCTGCGCAATTCCGGGTCTGCGGACTGCTGTTCTCTGAGGGCGGAGTACAGGTTGTCCATGGCCTTCTGTAGATATGTCTTTTCCTGCGGCATAATTATCCTCGCTGGGGTTACTTGCTTCCAAGACTGTTCAGGGCCTTTTCAAAAACTTCCTTCTGTTCCCGGCTGAAAAGGACGAACCGGACTTTTTTTACCTGGCGAAGTCCAGGGGCTGCGTCAGCAACTGTTTTTAATGCCACCTGCGCCGCCTTGTCCAAGGGAAAACCAAAGGCCCCGGAAGATATGGCCGGGAATGCAATGGATTCGATATGGTGATCTTCAGCCAGGTCCAGGGCCCTCTTGTAACACCTGGCCAGGAGTTCTTCCTCTGGTTTGTCCACACCGTAAACAGGCCCCAGGCAATGGATTACGTACCTGCTGGGCAGGTTGTGTCCACCGGTGAGCACCGCCTCGCCCGGGCTTATGGGTGCAAAGGGGCGGCACTCTTCTTCCAGGCCGGGACCGGCCTTCTGGTGCAGGGCCCCGGCCACGCCTCCGCCGGGCCTGAGCTGTGAATTTGCCGCATTGACCACTGCGGTTACGTCATCCTGAGAGGCAATATCTCCCTGGACACATTCCACCAGGACTCTGGAAATTTCCTTGTGCATATCCACCTCCGATTTGCAGGTTTGCTTGTACTGCCGCCTCCCCCGCCAAGCCGGATCACCCAGGGCTTGCATGCTGAATGCGCGGCCTTTTTGAGTCGTGTCAAGCAGAGTGTCATATGCTCATAAGAACTGAAGACAATATATAATTATATTAACAATAATTCCAAGATTTTCCAAACCAAAAAACCGGCCTGAAAACTTCTGCCCAAGGCTTGACCGTACCCTGAGGATGACCTATGATGCATAAGACAGATTGTTTGCCGTGTACGGGAAGCCGCCGGGCAATAAATCCGGCAGAAAAAGCATATTAATCTTGTAACTATTCACCATCTGATAAAATTGGTCAATCTATGCGCACCGCTGATATCCAGGGTCCGGGGGCTTTGCAAACCGGGCGTAAACTGTCTGAACGACGTAGGAAGCGTTGATCAAAACCGTAAA
>PWGS01000303.1 GCA_003554505.1 Desulfonatronospira sp.
ACGGCAGGCCCAAGCGCATCGACAACGTGGTGGTCTCAGCCCAGCATGATCCCAACATCGCCTACCAGGACCTGTCCGACGCCATCAAGAAAGAGGTCATTTTTCATACCCTGCCCCCGGAGTATATGGACGAGAAGACCAAGATATACATCAACACCACCGGGCGCTTCGTGGTGGGAGGTCCCATGGGGGACTGCGGCCTGTGCGGACGCAAGATAATAAACGACACCTACGGGGGCATGGCCGCTCACGGCGGGGGAGCCTTCTCGGGCAAGGATCCTTCCAAGGTGGACCGTTCCGGGGCCTACATGGCCCGCTACGTGGCCAAGAACGTGGTGGCCGCGGGCCTGGCCGAGCGCTGCCAGGTACAGATAGCCTACTGCATCGGCCTGGCCGAGCCTGTCTCGGTGCTGGCCACCTCCATGGGCACAGGCCAGGTGGATGACGAGACCCTGACCAAAGCCGTGCGCGAGGTATTCGACCTGCGGCCCTATTTTATCATCAAGCGCCTGGACTTAAAGCGCCACATCTACCAGATGACCACCAACTACGGTCATTTCGGCCGGGAAAAGCCCGAATTCACCTGGGAAAAGACGGATGCTGCGGCAGATCTGAAGACTGCCTGCAAGCTGTAATCACCAAGGTATCTGACCCGACTTTAGTTGCACCCCATAAAAAATATTTGTACAAAATAAACAACAAATCATAAGGAGGCATCACATGTCTGAGAAATTAGGAAAAATAGCTGACGGTCTGCTGCACGGCAAAATCGAAGATGTTGGCGAGCTTACCCAGGAACTGATCAACGATGGAATGGACCCGGAAGAAATTCTGCAGAAGGGTCTTTTTGCAGGCATGGATATTGTCGGAAAGAAATTCAGGGACTGCGAGATGTTCATCCCGGAAGTCCTGCGTTCGGCCAAGGCCATGCATGCAGCCATGGAAAAGCTGCGTCCCGTGCTCTCCGAGGAATCCAGCTCCAAGGCCGGCACAGTGATCATGGTCACCGTCCAGGGCGACCTGCACGACATCGGCAAGAACCTGGCCGGCATGATGATGGAAGGTTCCGGGTTCAACGTCATAGACATGGGCATTGACCGCAAGACAGAAGACATCGTGGAAATGGTCAAGGAAAAAAAGCCCCAGATCCTGGGACTGTCCGCGCTTCTGACCACCACCATGCCCAAGATGGGCGAAGTCATAAACGCCCTCAAGGAAGCCGGCATCCGCGACCAGGTCAAGGTCATAGTGGGCGGCGCTCCGGTAACCGACGACTTTGCCCAGGAAATCGGGGCCGATGCATACGCCCCCAATGCTTCCATCGGAACGGAAAAAGCCCTGGAGCTGGTCAAGGGATAGACCCCGGTCATCCTTTTCTTACTTGTAGAAACGCATACACAGGAGTCTAAATATGCCCAAGATCAACCAAACCATACAAACAACCCCCAGGTTCAGGGTGTTGTCCGAGAATCAGATCGAGATGATCTATTCCGCGGCCCTGGACGTTATACAGCGTACCGGGGCCAGATTTCACCACGATGAGGCCCTGGAGCTGTTTAAAAACAGCGAAGCCGTGGTTTCCGACGGCAACCTGGTCCGGGTTCCCATTTCCCTGGGGGAAAAGGCTATCAAGAGCCATCCCCGCAAGATCAACCTTACCGGGAGGACCGGCAAGTACAGAATAAAGCTGGAAAAGGACACTGTGAACTTCGGCACGGGTTCGGACCTGCCCTTCCCCTATGACCGCGAAACCGGCGAGCGCAGGCGCACCAACTACAACGACGTTGTAAACGCCGCCCGCATCGTGGACTTTCTGCCCAATCTGGACTTTTTCATGTCCCACGGCATTGTCCAGGACGTGCCCAACCCCCAGACTTACGACCGGCACCAGTTCATGGCCATGCTCAAGGGCTGCACCAAGCCCATGGTCCTGACCTCTGTGGACGGCGACGGGCTCAAGGATCTGTGGAAAATGGCCTCTCTTTTCCGGGGCGGGGAGAAGGAATACCGCCTGGAACCCATGTTCGTAACTTACATTGAGCCCATCTCCCCCCTGAAAAACGACAAGACTGCAGTGGAAAAGCTTCTTTTCTCCGCGGAAAAGGGCATACCCTGCATGTATACCCCGTGCCCGAGTTCCGGGGCCACAGCCCCGGCCACCATGGCCGGCATGCTGGTGCAGTCTCTGTCCGAGACCATGATGGCCTCGGTGCTTACCTATCTAAAAAATCCGGGTATGCCCCTGGTAATGGGCGGAGTGACCACTGTCCTGGACATGCTCACCACCACTTACTCATACGGTGCACCGGAACTGTCCCTGGCCTCGGCAGCCAACACGGATATCTCCAAGTGGCTGGGTCTGCCCATGTTTTCCACCGGCGGCTGCACCGACTCCAAGGCCCTGGACGAACAGGCGGCCATTGAATCCGCTACCAGCAACTTCTACGCCTATCTTTCAGGAGCCAGCCTGGTGCACGACGTGGGCTATATCGACAGCGGCGTAAACGCATCCCTGGAGAGTCTGGTCATGAACGATGAGATCATCGGCATGATCCGCCAGATGGGCAAGGGTATCAACACCGAAGACGAATACCTGTCCCTGGAACTCATCGATAAAATTGGCCCCGGCGGCGAATACCTGACCCACGAACATACTTTGAAGCACTACAAGGAATGGTTTCAGCCCAGGCTCCAGGACCGCTCCGATTACGAAACATGGGTGCGGGAAGGCAAAAAGACCATGAACGACCGCATCAAGGAAGAAACGGAGCGCATCTTAAGCGAGCATCAGCCGGAGCCCATTGATGACAAGATCCAGAAGGAACTGGAACAGATTATCGAGGACGCTGAACAGAGGCATTCCAAGTAGAACCTCCAACCCAAGACACAGGCTAAAAAACAGCCTGCAGCCATTTTCGCCTAAGGAGGATTAATATATGGCCAGTGATAAAACCAACTGCATGGTAAACCGCAGTCCCAGGTTTTCCTTTCTTTCAGAGGATCAGAAGCAGACCATATTTCACGGAATGCTCAAGGTCCTTCAGGATACCGGGGCCAATGTTCACCATGAACAGGCCCGGGAAATATTCAAAAAGCACGGATGCAAAATCGACGGCATCCGTGTATATATCCCCCCAAAGCTGGTGCGTCAGGCGCTGCAGTCAGTACCGCTCATGACCACCATATTCGACTGGGAGGGAAATCCACGCATCTACGTCGAGGAAAATCGCAGCTATTTCGGACCCGGCCCCACCCTGGTATACTTTCGCGATCCCTATACCATGGAACGGCGCAAGTGCCTGCGCAAGGACGCCACCACCGTGGCCCGGGGGTGCGACGCCCTGCCCAATATAGGCTTCGTGGAGGGCCTGGTGACCATAAGCGACGTTCCCCGGGGAACCGACGACGTCTACGAGTTCGCGGACATGATCCAGAACACCACCACCCCCATCATGGCCTGGTCCTACCAGCGCGGCGGAGCCCGGGACATCCACCGCATCGGCTGCATCATGGCCGGGGGAGAAGAGGCCTTCAGGAAAAAGCCCAACTACATCCTGTACAGTGAGCCCATATCGCCTCTGGTGAGCGATTTCCACGCCATTGACAAACTCATGTACTGCGCAGAACACGGCATCCCCCAGGACTACAGCCCCTGCGCCATCGGTGGAGGAACCGTACCGGCCACCCATGCCGGGCAGCTGGTGGTGGCCCTTTCGGAATCCATGGTGGGCGTGGTCCTGTCCCAGCTCATAAATCCCGGCACCTGCATCATCCTGGGCGGGGTGCAGTCCATCCTGGACATGCGCCGGGGCATCTATTCCTACGGGGCCCCGGAGCTGAACGTCTTGAGCGGCGGCCTGACTGAAATGGCCCGCTACTGCGGTCTGCCCATGTTCGGCACCGCCGGGTGCACCGACACCAAGGTCATGGAAATCCAGTCCGGCATAGAAGCCACTCTGCAGATCCACACCTCCATGCTCACGGGCGCCAACTTTGTACATGACTGCGGCTACACCGAGTCAGGCAAGACCGGGGACATCTTCCAGACGGTGATGGACGACGAAATCATCGGCATGGCCCGCATCATCGAGGACGGCATCGAGGTCAACGAAGAGACCCTGTCCGTGGATGTCATAAACAGGGGGGGCTCAGGAGGGCACTACCTCTACGAAGATCACACCATGAAGTGGTTCCGCAAACACTGGCGTCCCACCCTCATGGACCGGCAGAGCTACGAAGACTGGGTCAAGAACGGCAGCCAGACAATGCAGGACCGCATTATCAGCAAGACCCGCGACATTCTGGAAAACCACGAAGGCCCCATTTCCAGGGTCCCCAAGGACGTGCAGAAGGATGTCCAGAAAGTGGTGGATGAAGCTGTGGAAAGAGTGGAGCGGGAAGGACTGGATTAACCTGTAAAGATGGGGGATGGACACATGCATGTCCGCCCCCCTTTATAATAATTGTAATCGACATAACTATGCACCATGACAGTGCTTTTGTCGGGGTCGGTATCGGTATCGGTATCG
>PWGS01000194.1 GCA_003554505.1 Desulfonatronospira sp.
CGGGCCTTGAGAATGGTCCGGCCAAGATCAAATCCCAGGCCGAAAAATGGAGAGATGCTGTTTTGCATGGGCTTTTCCCCAGATGGGTTTGGAAATTCTTAAAAGCTCCCAACAGCCGATTTAACAAGCATTTCCTGCTTGTATGCATAATGGCTATTATGTTTTTTTTAACGTGTCAAGATTAATTGTTAGATAATTCACGCAGCACTTGGAAAAACCTTGATAAAGATCAATTGATTATTTGCTGGCAGGCGATTACACGAAAAATCAACGGGTTAGGCCGGCTTGCCTGGAAGGGGCGGTGCTGAGTCTTGATAGGATTACAGGCACGGTGTGAACTCCCCTCCTTAGCCAAGGAGGGGCTGGGGGGGTGGTTGTATGAAATCCCTTCCTTATCCGGAAAGAAAGACTTTCCGGATGGAAAATACTTAGAAGGCAGAGGATTTTTCAAATTCCAGGGTCTCGTTGTGGGGAAGCCTGATTGTAAAGCCATTATCAGTCATTTGTCCGGAAAGCGTGCCCTGGGCACGAGTCTGGAAGTGAATTTCGCCGTTGGTGGTGTGCCACTGGAAAGAAAGGGGGTCGATTTCAGTCTTCCATACGCCTCCATGATCGGAGTGGAGCTTGACAACAGAAGTCTTTTCCGAGGCTGTCTCCCCCTTTTCCGTGTATGTACCGGCCATTTCCGGCTGTTGTGTGCAGGATAACATCAAAAGCATGGCAATAAAAAAAATGTTTTTAAGTTTTGGAGCAATCAGGTGCATACCGCCCCTCCTTTTATTGCAATCTAACTTTAAGATGGATTCACCTGCAACCTGGGACAATAAAGGTCCTCTGTATATGTTCCGGATTCAGGTGATTAGATAATAAAGTGCTCCAACCAGGATCAGGCTGCCCACCCGCAGGCTCTGGTTGTAGAATATGAGCTTTACGGCCAGCTTGGGGTTGAATATGCCTGCATAGTAGGGAAGCTGGTGGCGAATGGCGCGCATGGGCGAGGACAGGATATTGCCAGTCAGAAGGGCCAGGACCACTTCCCGTACTCCCAGGGCCCCGCTGTCCAGCATGGCCCCGGCTGCAGCCAGCCCGGCCGACAGCTCCGCAGCCAGCTGCATGGCCACGATACTTAAGGCCTGGGGGGAGAGCCAGGCCATGAAATGCACATACTCAGCCATGTTTTCTTCCACCCAGTCGAAAAATCCGGCCTGCTGCAGGATGAAAAAAAGGGTATAGATGGGCACGGTAAAGATGATAATCTTTTTTAACCTGAACTTAAAGCGTTTCCAGACCCTGGCCAGCACCTCGGTCCAGTTGAGCTTTCCCTCGCCTGGAAGCTGGCATTCCACGCATGGTTCCGGCTTTGGACTCAGGATGAAGCGGCCCAGGACAACCACCACCAGGGTGCGCAGCAGGGCTGCGGTGATGGTCAGCAAAAGATAGGGCAGGGCAGCCGCCTTGATAAGCGGGACCATGATGAAGAAAGTGGTGGGCAGGTGCAGAAAGTATGTGGGCAGGGAGTTGAACAGGTTGGACAGAACCAGTTCACGGTAAGTGAGCTTTTCCTGGGAATAGGCTTCGGCCAGCATGGTATTGGCGGTGATGCCGGAGAAAAAGGCCATGGAGAAGCTTGCCCCGGACCCGTCGCGAAGCCTGGCCATGCGGGTAAGGGGGGCGGCCAGGCGGGCCATGAACCTGGTCCAGTTCATGGACTCTATGAGATTGCCCACAAAAACTCCCAGGGCAATGAAGACGCAGATCTTCAGGAGGGGAAATCCCAGACCGGACCAGAGTTCGTAAAAGGTGAACATGATAACAGAATCAGGCTAAGCCGACCTGGAAGGGGTCCATGCCTCCTGGGGATTCAAGATAAGAGGGTCGTTTTTGTCCTGCACCACCTTATGCATGGCCAGTTCTTCAATGGCGTGATCCAGGGCCTGCGGTGGAGCATTCCAGCGGGGCTCTATGTTTTCACGTTTCAGAGGCATATCGTGAAATTCCAGGTCGTGAAGTATCAGGTACAGGGAAACTGCTTCCACTGAAAGACCCAGAGTGAAAATTCTGTCCTGCATGGCCATTTCTCTACCTCCTGCTGCCTTCAATTACCGCCCGGGCCACTTTTTCCTGGTTGCTCTGCTCCAGGTAGGGGTGCATGGGCAGGCTGAAAATCCTTTCAGACATTTCTTCGCTCACCGGAAAGTCACCGGAACTGTAGCCAAGATAGCTGAAAACATCCTGCAGGTGAAGGGGCAGAGGATAATATACAGACCAGGGAATGTTGTTTTCTTGCAGGATGTCGAATACCGCCCGGCGGTGCTTACGGTCTCTGGCCAGCACACTGTACTGGGCCCATGCGCTTTGCCGGTCCCGGAAAAAGGAGGGCACAGTGATGTCCCGGGCCTCCTGCAAGAGATCATTGTAGGTGCCGGCCACACTGTTTCTAAGCTCGATTTCTTCGGGGAAGATACTCATCTTGGCCAGAAGTACCGCGGCCTGCATGGTGTCCATGCGGGCATTGAGGCCCAGGCGGACGTTGTCGTACCTGTTTTTGCCCTGTCCATGCACCCTCAGGGACTCAAGGACCTGGTGCAGCCGGGTATCGTTGGTGAAGCACATCCCGCCGTCGCCGTAGCACCCCAGAGGCTTGGCCGGGAAAAAGGAGGTGCAGGCGGTATCTCCCAGAGCACACGGAGAAATACCCTTGTATGAAGATCCAAAGGACTGGGCTGCATCCACAAGAAGCCACAGGCCTTCTTCCTCCAGGATGGGATTAATGGCGTCATAATCACAGGGCAGACCAAAGAGGTCCACGCTGATGAGGCCTTTGGGAACGAGGGGGGCATGGGGAGCATAGGGCATGGAGCTTGGGGCATGGGGGCCTTTGCCTGGTGCGACGGCCGCTTTTGCCTGGCTGGGCAAAGGATATACGTCGGGATCAGCGGATCTCAGGGCCTGGATAGCCTGTTTCAGTCTGTCCGGATCTATATTGAAGGTAACCGGGTCGATATCCACGAATACCGGGGTGGCGCCCAGAAGGGCTATAACCTCTGCGGTGGCGCAGAAAGTAAAAGGTGTTGTCAGGACAGCATCTCCCGGTCCTGTGTTCCTGGCCATCAGGGCCAGAAGCAGGGCGTCAGTCCCTGAAGAGCAGGCCAGGGCATGTTTTGCGCCGCAGAAAGAGGCCAGCTCATTTTCCAGTTCAGCAATTTCGGGTCCCATGACGTAGGCGCCGTGGGCCAGGACCCGGTCCAGGCCTTCCCTGACCCGGGAATCTATCCTGGCGTACTGGGATTTGAGGTCTATAAAGGGTATATTCAATCTATCCTCCGTGTTGTGATCAGCCCTCTTTATTCCGGCCTGGCTATCTGCTCCAGGATGTCTGCGGCTGTCTCCAGGGCCATAAGTCCCTGCTCACCCGGTACTTCGGGCTCCAGGTCATGCACCACGGCTTTTGCAAACTCTTCGAGTTCCATCTGCAGCGAGTTGACTTCCGGCGGGGATGGCTTTTCATGGATTATGTCCCTGGCGCTGTCCCCTACGCCTATACGGCTGACCACCGTGGGTTTGCAAGTGGGGTCCGGGGGGGTATCCTGTTCTGTCAGTTTAAAAATATCGGCCTTTTTTTCCTGGAAATCCAGGGCGATGTACTGGTTCTGCTGGAAAAGGCGCATCCGGCGCATGGGGTTTAAGGCTATGCGGCTGCTTGTGATGTTGGCCACGCAGCCGCTGGCGAATTTGAGCCGGACATTGGCTATGTCCTCCTCCCGGGAGACAACCGCCACTCCGCAGGCGTCCACATGTGTCACCGGGCTTTTGACCAGATACAGGATCAGATCCAGGTCGTGAATCATGAGATCCAGGACCACGCTCACATCGCACCCCCTGGGGTTGAATGTGCTCAGGCGGTGAGCCTCTATGAACATGGGCTTGAGGGGGTGATCCTTTATGGCCAGTATGGCCGGGTTGAAGCGCTCGATATGGCCCACCTGGATTTTCCTGTTTTTTTCCCGGGCCTTTTCCACTATGTCCCTCGCCTGTTCCACGCCGGAGGCTATGGGCTTTTCCAGAAAGAGATGGCAGCCGTAATCCAGGGCCTTAAGGGCTACACTATAGTGTTCACTGGTGGGGACCACTATGCTTACCCCCTGGACCTTTTCCAGAAGGGCGTGCATGTCCCGGAAGCATTCAGTACTGTAGTCCCGGGCAACTTTTTCCGCGCGCTCCCGGTCCAGGTCAAAGACCCCAACCAGGTTTATCTTTTCCGATTGAGCGGCCAGCCTGGCGTGAATGCTGCCCAGATGGCCCACCCCGATAATTCCAAGGTCCAGTTTATCCATGTTGTTTTGACGGTTGCCTGTAACGTTGAAAGTGCAAGATAAAAGTTTGCGTTGCCTGTCCGGGTCAGCTTGCGTACATGGCCTGCATTATCATTTCAGCAGTGTTGCGCGTGGCTTTTCTTTTGCCCAGCAGGTCCTTTACCTGCGCCAGTTCCTGTCGGACTTCAGCCAGTCTGCGGGGGTGGTCCAGCC
>PWGS01000094.1 GCA_003554505.1 Desulfonatronospira sp.
GGATCAAACCAGAAAAATTTCGGCCTTGCGGTTTCCCTGACTTTGAAGCCGGGACGCCAGGCCGGAAGAAAGCGTCCAAGCAGGGTATCCACAAGAATCGAGAAGTATCCATCAATGGTGCTTCGGGCTACTCCCGCGTCTCTTGCCAGTCCCTGGGAGTTGACCATCTGGGCGTTCATCTGCCCGGCTATACTCATAAAACGCAGAAACGGCGGCTCATGACGGATAAGTCCCTCGGCCCTGATTTCCTCCTTGAGATAAGTATTTACATACGCGGAAAGTATATCCGGGGCCAGATCCGGGTTTCTATACACTATGGGCAGAAGTCCCCAGTTCAGAGCCTGGCTCAGGTCGAACCTGTCACCCAGTTCATGGGCTGAAAAACCTTCCATTGTAAGAGTCAATGCCCTTCCAGCCAGAAGATTGGCCCCGCCCCTTCGCAGTTTGCGGGCCGAAGAACCGCACAGCGCGAACCTGAGGCCCCTGGATTCCAGGATTCTGTGCACCTCGTCCAGCAATGCCGGGTTTTTCTGGATTTCGTCCAGCACAACCCATTGTCCTGCTTTCAGATGACCGGTTAAAGCCTCAAGACGATGAGGATCCTTCATAAGTTCCAGATGAAGCGATGAATCGAGCAGGTCAAGACGCAGGGAATAACCAAGAACCTGATTGAGCCAGGTTGTTTTTCCCGTGCCTCTTGGTCCGAAAAGAAAAAATGAATGGTCAGGGCAAGACAATAGCCTTGGTATGAACTTATTATCATTAGCTTTCATGCGTTTCGCCTTTTGCAACGTAATAATGCAATGCATTCTTACATTTCAAAAAGAAATTTGCAAGAAATAAACAATATTTCTGCTGGTGACCGGACCGGGATAGTCCACTGAATTTTTTTGCTGTTTTGGAGTCGGACCGAGATAATTTGCCGAATTTTCGAATAATACGTTTCAAAACAGGCTGCTTTTTGTCTTAGAACGCCTGTTTCACCCGCAAAACAGGCGCTGTAAAGGTCTATATGTTGCCAACAGGGAACGATGTGCCGAATCGAAAATATGTCAAATTTATATCCTGTTTCGCTTTACGTCTTCAAAAAGCCAGGCTTTGATAAGTGATTGATAAGGCATGTCCCTGGCCGATATAATCCGGAGCAAGGTTTCGTGGACACGCAAAGTGAACGTAATGTGAAGCAGTCGGCCGTCATCGGTTCTGCCCAGGGCATGATAACGCTTTTCCTGCTGAGGGGATTTACATGTGCCAGTTATCCCTTTCCTCTACTACCCGGGCCGTTTTATCCTGCAGCCAGCCATCCAGAGCCGGTTCCAGATAAAAAACCGGATGCAAAAGATCCTGGTTCGGGCCCAGGACTCCCCGGGCTACGGCCTGTTCGGCCAGGGCGGTATGCGGGTAGATGCGAATCCCGGTGGTAATCTTCATGGATTCCAGCTCCAGGCTTGCTGCAAACTCGATGCTTTCCTGCACAGTATCCCTGGTTTCGCCCGGTCCGCCCAGCAACAAGAAACCCATGCGCGATATACCGTGAGCCCCCAGCACTCGGGCCACCTGCTGCACGTCCCTGGGTGAGAACTTTTTGTTCATAACCCTCAGGACCCCGGGACTTCCGCTTTCAAATCCCAGGGCCGCACCCGTGCACCCGGCCCGGGACATTTTCTCCGCCAGACGCGGATGGATTCGGGTGGGGTAAATAATGCATTGCCAGGAAATATCGAGTTCCGCCCGGATTATGGCCTCGCAAAGTGACTCCGCGTACGAGGGAGGCAAATTGAAGGTATTGTCCACGAAGAAAAACCTTTTATACCCAGCTGCTGCATAGGACCGGAGATTTTCCAGTGCTGTATAAACGGATTGACGGCGAATAAAATCGCCCTCAATAAACGGAGTGGAGCAATAACTACAGTACAGGGGGCATCCGCGCCTGGTCTGAAAGGGCACCCAAATCTCCTCACGGGGCACATCACCGGGAACATCCAGGTGTTTCTCGGGTCTGGGCAGGGGATAGTCTTCCAGGTTCCGGATGCGTTTTGGTTTGGGTTTCTCCCTTTCCCCGGGCCGCACGAGCCCAGGAATATCTGAAGGGCTCAGACCTTGATGAATTACGTCCAACAGATGCAGAAAAGCATGCTCTCCTTCCCCGCAAACACCAAAATCCGCCTGCAAATACTCCAGAACGGCCTCCGGGAACATGCTATAGCCCGGGCCACCCAGGACCAGGGGCGCCGGGCTCAAACGCCGGCATTCCTGTATCACCTGTTTAACCGGGGGCAGGAGGAAATGAGGGGATTCACTGTTTTGATCGTCGATATTGCGCACTGATATGCCGATCACATCCGGCTTGAAGCCGAGCAAGACCTCGTCCAGGAAAAGATGTACATGCTCGGGACGCATCAAGTTGATAACCTTTATCTCGTGGCCGTTCTTTTCGGTTGCTGCCGCCACCCTGGCCATCCCTATGGGCAGCACCGGCATGTTGATCTGCTCTGTATTAGCGGAAATAAATACAACGCGCATTTAAACCTGCCTTTCAGGGCCCATTCCGGCATGAAGAACTGATCGTTATTCCCTGAATGCCTGCTGTATCTTTATCAAGATAGTTGGAGCTTGTCGAAAGAAAGACCCCGGACATGTATTCCCGGGCAGGTGCGGGACCGAACTGATTTTTCGGCCGCCCCTTTACATGGCTACGGAATTCAGCCCTGGACCTGCTGCCGGATCTCCTCGACTATTTCCGGGTTGGCCAGAGTACTTACATCCCCGATGTCCCGGCGATTGGAGATGGAGGCCAGAACCCTGCGCATGATTTTACCGGAGCGGGTCTTGGGCATGTCCGGGACAATATATACATGGGCAGGCCTGGATATCTTGCCCAGCACATCGGCAACAGTGGCCATGACCTTTTTCTCCAGAT
Organism: Desulfonatronospira sp.; assembly: GCA_003554505.1. Classification (GTDB taxonomy): domain Bacteria; phylum Desulfobacterota; class Desulfovibrionia; order Desulfovibrionales; family Desulfonatronovibrionaceae; genus Desulfonatronospira. The sequence goes on from PWGS01000094.1 coordinate 2,921, forward strand.
CATGGCTGGGATCAATTCCCGGCTTCAGGGAAACATACAGATCCGGCACCATGCCCTTGATTTCATCAGGCATGGCCACAACAGCCGCCTCTGCCACCCCCTCTGCAGACAGGGCCGCGGACTCGATTTCCTTGGTCCCCAGCCTGTGCCCGGAAACATTGATAACATCGTCTATCCTGCCCAGAATGCGGACATAACCGTCGGATTCCAGGACCGCAGCATCCCCGGCCATGTACGGCCAGTCCCTCCAGTCCTTGCTCTGGGGGTCCCTGTTGTATTTGCCGTAATAGCTCTTGATATAGCGCTCCCTGTCTTTCCAGATGCTCTGGAAGGCTCCGGGCCAGGGGTTGCGGATGCACAGATTGCCCGCCTTGCCCTCTCCAGGCTTTAGTTCGTTGCCCTCGTCGTCATAGACCACCGGATGAATCCCCGGCAGCCCCGGACCTGCGCTGCCCGGCTTCATGGGGTCTATTGCAGGCATGGTGCTGCAGAGAAAACCTCCGGTCTCGGTCTGCCACCAGGTGTCCACTATCACCGCCCTGCCCTTGCCCACCACTTCATAGTACCAGCGCCAGACGTCCGGCTCAATGGGTTCGCCCACTGAAGTCATGTGCTTGAAATGGTAGTTGTACCTGGCCGGCTCCTCTCCCCCCACCTTACGCAGGGCCCTGACAGCTGTTGGAGAAGTATGGAAGATATTCACGTCCAGTTCCTGTGCGATCCTCCAGCAACGGCCGGCATCCGGGTAGGTGGGAACTCCCTCGTAGATGACCGTGCTGGCTCCCAGGGACAGAGGCCCATAAACAATGAAAGAATGGCCGGTGATCCAGCCGATGTCGGCCATGCACCAGTAAACATCCTCAGGATGGATATCCTGCACGTACTTGGACATCCAGGTTACATAGGACAGATATCCCCCGATGCTGTGCTGGCAGCCCTTGGGCCTGCCCGTGGATCCGCTGGTATACATGAGAAACAGAATGTCTTCTGCAGGCATGGATACTGGTCGGATGGCGGCGTTTTTGTTCTGCTTGACGAGCTCGTCCAGAAAATAATCCCTGTTTTCCACCATGGGTTCAGGTGATGAATATCTGCCCGGGTAGCGGCGCCAGACAAGCATTTTGCTTACTTTCCGGCCGGCGCTTTCGGCTGCCTGTACCGCCTGATCCGCGTTGACCTTGTGATTCAGGAGCCTGCCGCCTCTATAGTAGGCGTCCATGGTGATCAGGATGTCGCTTTCGGAATCCCTCATCCTGTCTCCGCAGGCCTTGCCGCTGAAACCGGCAAAGACCTGGCAGTGGATTATCCCCAGGCGCGCGCAGGCCAGCATGGTAACCGGCAGTTCCGGAGTCATGGGCAGGTACAGGGTGACTCTGTCCCCGGCCTTCAGGCCGCAGAAATCCTGAAGAACGGCCGCGGTTTCGTTTACCCGGCGATAGAGCTCCTGGTAGGTCATGTGCTCTATGGGCTCGTCTTCCAGTTCAGGCACAAAATGAATGGCTGTCTTGTTCTTGTGCTTTTGCAGATGCCGGTCCACGCAATTATACGAGGCATTGAGCCTGCCGCCTGCAAACCATTTCCAGAAGGGAGCGTCACTGGTATCCA
>PWGS01000167.1 GCA_003554505.1 Desulfonatronospira sp.
TCATCCGCGGCCAGGACCTTGCCGGCTCCTGCCACGCCCAGGCCGGCTACGCCCACGGCGCCTAGAAATTTTCTCCGGTTCATAAAATACGCACCTCCTTTAAAAAACAATGTTGGCAGCACTCAGCTCTTTAAAAAAGCTCCCAGGCATCTTTTCAGCAGCAGCTTCAGGCTTTTAAAACTGAAGAGATGCTAACCCACCAATTATTAATTAGCTGCTCTCATAAAGAGCATTCCTGGCTTGATCTGTCAAGCTATTCGTGCAAAAACTCACAAGAAAGTTTTTAAACTGTAAAGAAGATTGTTCCAGAAGCGGTTCTTTTGGTTTTTTTTCTGAAAGACATGGGTCGAAGCTATACCAAAGTCGCCATAGTCAGGCAGGGGTTGAAAAACGTGTTTTTTGCCTGGTGCGCTCTGGGCCGTATTTCACCCGGGTGCCGGTGAATTATTTTTCGGCTTCATCCCGGGTGATTTCTTTGTTTAAAGGTTTCCAGGCCTCCAGTTCTGTAATCTTTTGCTCCAGTTCCTCCAGGCGGTGCATCAGCCTGTCGTTCTGTGCGCATACGTCCTGGTACTGTCGGTTCAACTCTTTGAATCTTTCCGGTTCCTGGTATGTTTCAGGCAAGGCCATGATGGACTCCAGTTCTTCCTGGCGCTGCAGACTGCTTTCCAGGTTTTGTTCCTTTTCAGCATACTCTTTTTTCAAAGGTTGCAGTTCCCGGTAAAGCTGATTTCTAATCCGGGCTTCCTGCCTTTTTTTCTCTTTGTGCGGACTCTGGTTCTTACCTGGACTGCGATGGTTTTGGCCATGGGAAGGATCAGGGTCAGCCTGGTCCATCAGGACAACTCTCTGGTAGTACTCGTCAAAATCAAGGCCATGTTCCACTGTACGCCCGTTTTCCAGGCTCCAGACTTCTCCGGCTACCTGAGACAGCAAAAAGCGGTCATGAGCTGTCATGAAGACTGCTCCGGGGAAATCCTTCAGGGCGGCTACAAGCGCTTCGCGGCTTTCCATGTCCAGGTGGTTGGTGGGTTCGTCCAGCAAAAGGAGGTTGGCCCGGATGAGAAAAAGGGAGGAAAGAACAAGCCTGGATTTTTCACCGCCGCTCAAGCTTTGTACTTTTCTGTCCCAGAAGGTTTCGTCCAGCAGGAAAAGCCCCAGTACCGAGCGGACTTCCTCCTGGGTGAGGTCCCGGGAGGAAAGTCTGTTAATCTCTGCCAGGACCGTATTTTGAGCTGCCAGGGTCTCGGTCTGGTGCTGAGTGAAATAGGCCGGCCTTGTGTTGTGTCCAAGTTTTATACTTCCCGAGTCGGGAACAGTCCGGCCGGTGATGAGTTTGAAAAGAGTGGACTTTCCGCTGCCGTTTTGTCCCATGAGGGCGATTTTCTGGCCGTCAAAGAGTTGAAAGTTGACATTTTTCAAAAGCTCAGGGCCTTGAGGCTGCCGGAAGAAAAGCTCGGAACAGGTAATTGCCACCCGGCTGGATTTTTCCGGGACGGGCCAGGAAAAGTTCAGGCGCTTTCCTGATCTGTCTGACTGCAGCTTTTTTTTCCTGGATTCCAGGCTGTCCATTTTGGCCAGCCTGGCCTGGGCCTGTCTGGCTTTGGAGGCCTTGTACCGGAAACGGTCCACAAAGTTTTTCAGGTGTTTTATCTCGCCGGATATCTTTTCTCTTTCCTTTTCCCGCAGCAGCTGGGTCTCTTGGTGCCATTTTTCAAAAGATGAGTAGTTGCCGGGACGGAAATAGGGCCTGTCAAAACCCAGGGGCAGAACATGAGTGGCCACTTTGTCCAGGAAGAAGCGGTCATGAGCCACCAGCACCAGGATCCCGGAAAAGCTCACCAGGTAATTTTCCAGCCAGAGCACGGCTTCCATATCCAGGTGGTTGGTAGGTTCGTCCAGGATAAGCAGGTCCGTTCCCTGCAAAAGGACCCTGGCAAGCCTGGCCCGCTCTCTCCAGCCTCCGGAGAAGTGCTCCAGGGGAAGGTTAAACCTGGCCTTTTCAAAGCCCAGCCCTGTAAGAATCTTTTCGGCACGGTATTCGGGGTTGTATCCGCAGGACTGCTCTATCTCTGCCTGCCTGCGGGCCAGATGTCCCAACTGAGTCTTGTCGTCTTCTGACACGGCCTTTTTCCACCGGCTCCAGAACTCACCCCAGTCAGGCAGAGCACTGAGCACGAATTCCAGAAGAGGGGTCTGAAGTTCAAAGTCCTCCAGGTCCTGGGCCACAAATCCGGTTTTAAGGCCCTGGGAACGGTTTATGCTCCCGCTGTCCGCCCGGGTCAACCCGGCCAGCATGCTGAGAAGCGTTGACTTGCCGCAGCCGTTGGGGCCGGTGACTGCCAGTCGTCTGCCGGGTTCGAGCTCAAAAGATACCCCGCTGAAGAGTTCCTCGCCGCTGTAGTTTTTGGATAGATTGGTTGCGGTTATTTTCATGGTGGAGATAAATGACAAAGGCGGGCTCTGCCCGCAACGCAGACAGGAGTTATTTCTGTCTTTTTGCCGTGTCTGCCGGGTTAAAGATTAAAAGCTCCGAGCTTGTCCAGCCGGGACCAGAATTCCTGTCCCGGGGGGACGCAGTAGTTGGGTCCCAGCATGAGCCTGCACCGTGTATGGCCTTCCAGGCGCAGGTTCAGACATACCGGGATGCGGCCCGGGTATCCGGCCAGAAGGCTTTTCAGGTCCTGGATCCATTGATCCCCGGGCACGCCCTGCAGATCTGCTTCTATTTCCCCCGGCTGCTCCCCGCTGTCTATGGCCTGGCTCAGATGGGAGATGCTTTCGGCTGTAAATTTAACCTGCCTGGGTGTCTCGCCGTCTTCTTCCCCGGAAGACCCGCCTCCCTGGTAACTGCTTATCCTGGCCTTTAAAAGCAGGGGCTGCTCGCTTTGAACCACTTCCCTGCAGGTGGAATAGAGATCCCCGAAGATGGTGGCTTCAGCGGTTCCTGTCAGGTCCTCTATCTGGCAGAAGGCCATTTTGTCTCCTTTTTTGCTGACGTGTTCTTTTTTGCCTACTATGATTACAGGAAGCTCCACCTGGGTGCCGGGTCTTAGTTCCAGGCATTCCTGGATGGTACTTAGCTTCAGGCGCTGAATGTCGCGTCTGAAGGGCAGCAGGGGGTGTCCGCTCAGGTAAAAGCCCAGGGCCTCTTTTTCCAGTTTGAGCTTTTCATCCTCCTGGAACTCTTCCAGTTCGTTCTCGGGGCAATCCAGGCCCAGGCCCTTGACCGGGCAGGTCTCCTCCCCCAGGAGGCTCAGCATGGACAGCTGTCCCCTGATCTTGTTTCTGGCCGATCGCTGGGCCCTGGCTGCCACCATGTCCATCCCGGCCAGCAGTGCCCGGCGGGAACAGCCCAAGCTGTCCATGGCCCCGCTTTTGATAAGCATTTCCAGGACCCGTTTGCCCGCCTTGCGCGAAACCACTCTTTCGCAGAAATCCAGGAGGCTTTCAAAGGGTCCGTCCTTTTTTCTCTCCCGGATGATGGCCTCTATGGCGCTTCGGCCCACGTTTTTTATGCCCGAGAGCCCGAAGCGCACCTGGTTGTCCTCCACGCTGAACTCGTCCAGGCTGGAGTTGATGCACGGGGGCAGGACGGTGATCTCAAGGTCCCGGCAGGCGTTGACGTGGGCTATGACCTTGTCTGTGTTGTTTACCTCGGAGGTGATGAGCGCGGCCATGAATTCGCCGGGGAAATGGGCCTTGAGGTAGGCGGTCTGATAGGAAATCAGGGCGTACGCCGCACTGTGGGATTTGTTGAAACCGTATCCGGCGAATTTTTCCACCAGGTCGAAAATATATTCCGCTGTCTCTTCGTTCCCCCCGTGCTCTTTGGCTCCCTGCAGGAATTTGCTTCTCTGCCTGGCCATGACCGAGGCTTCCTTCTTGCCCATGGCCCGGCGCAGGATATCGCCGTCCCCCAGGGAGTAACCTGCCAGGACCTGGGCGATTTTCATGACCTGTTCCTGGTACAGGATAACCCCGTAGGTTTCCTTCAGGACCGGTTCCAGTTCGGGATGGGGGTATTCAACAGGGGTCTGTCCATGCTTGCGCTTGATGAAGTCCGTGACCATGCCGCTTTCCAGGGGTCCTGGACGGTAAAGGGCCAGAAGGGCGATGATGTCCTCGAAGCAGGTGGGCTTTAAGTCCACCAGGACATTGCGCATTCCTGAGCTTTCCAGCTGGAATACCCCGTCGGTGAGCCCCCGGCCAAGGAGCTTGAAGGTTGCCGGGTCCTCCAGGGGCAGGCTGTCCAGATCCGGGGTTTCCCGGCCGTTTCTGGAGGCCATGGCCAGGGTGTCCTTGAGTACGGTAAGGGTCTTGAGCCCCAGGAAGTCAAACTTGATGAGTCCTACTTTTTCCACCCTCTTCATGTCGAACTGGGTGACCACTTCGCCTTTTTTCCCGCGGTAGAGGGGCAGGTGTTCCTGCATGGTTCTGTCGGAAATGACAATGCCTGCGGCATGGGTGGAGGCGTGGCGTACCAGGCCTTCCAGACGGCGGCAGA
>PWGS01000034.1 GCA_003554505.1 Desulfonatronospira sp.
GACATTCCAGCCTATGGCGCTGGTTGAGCGCTTCGGTGGTGGGCCGCCGCGTGCAACGATCGGTTGCTTCTGCGGCACATCAGCCAACAATCCCAATCAGGTGGCGTTCTTCGATCTGGACGCGGCGGACCCGGCCGATCTCCTGACAGCTGATGACAATGCGCTCTTTACGGCAGTGGATGCCGCGCCCAAATTGATACGTTCTTTTGCTGTCAACAAGTCGGCCGCGCTTCTTGCGGTCCACGCGCCCAGCGCCACGCAGCTCCAGCGTGCGGCGGTCATTGCCGACGCGCCTGAATTTCGGATGCGCGTTGGCCAAGCGCTCGCGGCAAGGTTTCCCGAAGACCCAACCGCACCGCCACCCCCTGTTGAAAAGCAAATTTACCAAGGCTTCTATAGTCATGCAGACAAAGCACTGCTCACCGAGTTCCAGCGCGCTGACTGGGCCCGTCGGCAGGAAATCGTCGCAACGCTCAGCGATGTCAGGCTGCGTCAGCTTGGCCGACGCCTAATAGCTTTCCACGCTCCAGAGCTGCTTTCGCCCGAAGCGCACGCCCAGTATGAAGCTTGGTTACGCACGCGCTGGTCTGCCGAGGATGTGTCCGGCGCGGAATGGATGACTTCCGCTAAGGCGTTCGCTGCCTTTTATGACATGCGTGAGAAAATGATAATTGATCATGCAATGCTGTGTGCAATCGAGTCTTATCTGAGGCAATTCAGGTGCTCCATAAATGAAGCCTAAAGGGTGCGCGTAAAGTAATGATGGGCATCAGACTGTTGTTTACGGGTTGCTTTCCCGGAGGCGCAAAGACTTCAGCCTGTGACCTTCAGGTTATGAGTCGTGTCGAACAAACCATGCACGATTGCGCTAGGTTGCGTATTCCTTCGATATTTCCGCCAGTTGAAGCCCCCTGGCCCGCCCGAACCATGCGCGGATTTGCGCACGAATTGGCAGCACTTTGCGCCCTCTTGCTTCCACAATGCTTCCACGTAGGCGCTGGGTGATGGTCGCGGTAGCAGCTCAATCTGTTGCCAAAAGCTGAGAAGCAAAGGCTCTGACGACTCATTTCATATATGCCCAGAAGCCTTGTTTGCCTCCATGATGTTCCTTCAAACGCGCCAGATATGCATCATGGGTCTCGAAGTGCCCGAAATCTTCAATTTTTGGTGCGAGCTCAGCGCAGGTTGCAAGATGCGCCGCTATGTGTCGATATCGCTTCGAGCGTGCCTTGCTCAGGGCGAAGTCAATCATCGCACGCAAAACCAAAGTGGCCGCCAAAGGGTGGCTTGCAGCCAGCGCATCTGCCGCTGGCGTAAGATACTCGAACCGATCTCCATCAATTTCTTTGTAGCGCTTTACAAGCAGTTCTGACGCTCTGGCTGGTGAACGGAAGTCGATGAAGAACTGCAACGCAGCCAGCAACTGCGGATCCGACATGGCAATTTCAACAGCTCGTTCTTCAGCCTCAATATCTTCGAAATCGGGCAGCTTCCGAAGATATGCGCGCAGATACTCCGCAGATAAATCTCGCTCGAAGCAGGCCCAGCGGAACTCCTGTGCCTCGCCTGTCCTTCCCATGGCCTCCAGCACCTCAAGCCGGGCATCTTGCCATGCGATGCGATCCCAATCATCCTCTTCTAGCTCAGCGGCTTCAAGAAACTCTAGCGCGTCGGCCGGCCTACCAGCCGCGAGGAGACGCCGGGCGATGTGTATCGCATTTTGTGGAATGCGGCGGATATTCGGTTCAACCTGCGCAATGAAAGCATCGACATCCCCTTCAGCATCCGCGATCTGACGCAGGGCTCGTTTGGCATCATGTAATGTCCGCCGATCTGCATGACCCCGCACGAAATCAGTTGTCGATTGTTTGGTATTTTTCTGATTGGTCTGCGCGCGGGCCTCGACGTCTTTGACTATCCCTTCAAACCGCCGGCGCAGCTCGGCAAGTCCCGATGCGCCTAGAACAGGTGCAATATCAGGCAGTAGCTTGTCGTACTGACCATAAGAATTCCGGCACAAAGCTTCAAATATGCTATCAACCAGAAGCTCTGCCTTTTGATTGGCGGCTATCACAAGTTTTCCAAGATCTCCGCATGCCGCGCAGAAAACCTCAAAGACATCGTCATCGCTTCCTTGACATCGAAGAATGACCGGGTTGGTCAGGCCCATAAATCTCCACATCAGCACCAAGGCCTCGGCGGGATCATGAGGCCCGACACGCTCAACGATCCCACGCCGCTGCGTTTGCAGATCATCAATGAATGCCTTGCGCTTCTTCCATGTGATTGCGCTTTTGCCATTCGCAATGCTCGTCAAACGCTTTGCGATCTCACGCGCAACGTCTTTGGGGCTTTTTTCGGCAACAAGCTCCAGCCGCAACTTTCTTTTGGCGGCTGCGTTTCCAGTGCTTATATCTATCAGCAGTTCAGCCAAACGAGCAGCGCCGAGAGCCTCGAGATTTTTTGCGTTCAGAGTAGTCTTCGACGCCATCGGTCAGCCATCCTTATGGTCCCCACCAGTAATGTGTTCTCTCTGATTGTTGTGTGCGTAATATCTAATCTCGGATCAATGGGTTGGCATGACAGCAAACGACCTAATGCATCAAGGCGCGCTCTCCGCAGCAACGCTTGAACTTCCTACCAGAGCCGCATGGGCATGGGTCGTTTCGCCCTATTTTTTCCGTTTGCCGCGAAAATGTTCCAGATTGCGCGGTATAGGCGCTGCGTTGAGACATGAAGTGTCGGTGCATGCGCATCACACCAGCTGAAGCGCCAATCAACAGCTTTTCGCGGCGTTCCTCGTCAATTGGTTCCTCATAAGGCCGCATCTCAGGGTCCTCATGATGCTCATGCGCGAGCGCCCAGATCGGGATCATTGACCCCGCAAGTTCATCATCTTCAATGAAATCGGCCCAAATGCCATGTCGCAAATACGTTCCCGTCAGAAAACCATTTGCCCAGTCATTACCCTGGAATCTGCCTCCAGAATCTTGATGGACTAGAGGCAAGTAGACTTCTTCACGATCAAGCTGACGATTGACATGGTTCCAGTGCCGATTGACCAGCTCCATGAACCGTTGGGCGTCATTCAAATCCTTGAAATCCAGATCGCCTTCTTCATTTGCCCCAGATTGTATTATGGGCATGTACTCGCTTGGCATCACCAGATCGGGACAACAGGCCAGAGCAGCACAGAAGCCGTCTAAAGACTCCGTGTTGGGTATTTTGCCGCCTTCAATCCGCGCAAGAAACGCGTTCAGCTCCTCGATTTCGTCATCTGAAAGCTCTTTGGTCAATGCCATCCAAGTACCTCATGATTCTCTAGCTTCGAAGTCTAGCAGCGCCCCTCTATGAGTGGAAGGCAAGCACGCTTCGAATGCTGGCCCCGAAGCGATAAAGCCTACGCAGAGACGCGCTCCCTTTCCTTTTTCCACGCATTTTCAATGTGTTCGTTGACTATCAGCGCACCTTCCGGATTATGGACCAAAGACAATCGGAAGGCCCACCACCATGCCCAAGCTTACCAAACGCCTCGTCGATGCCGCGGAAACCAGCGCCGCCGAATACTTCGTCTGGGACAGCGAGATCCCAGGCTTCGGGCTGCGGGTGCTGCCCAGCGGGCGCAAAGGCTACGTGGTCCAGTATCGCGCGGGGCGGCGCTCACGGCGAATCAGCCTCGGACCGAGCACTGTCCTGACTTGCGAGCAGGCGCGCAGCCGCGCCATCGCCATCATCGCTGCCGCCCGCAACGGCGAAGATCCCGCCGCAGAGCGTGACGCTGGCCGGAACACGATAACGGTTAAAGAACTGGCGGAGCGGTTTGATGAGGAACACATCGCAATCCGGCTCAAGGCCAGCACTGCAGGCGAGTATCGCCGAAATCTGCGGCGCTTCATCCTGCCGGCCATCGGCCAACTAACAGTCACTGGTATCACCCGCGCCGATGTCGCGAAGCTCCACCACGACTTGCGCGACATTCCCTATCAGGCGAACCGCTGCCTTGAAGTGGTGTCCAAGATGTTCGTGCTGGCCGAGATGTGGGGGTTGCGTCCGGATGGATCGAACCCGCGAAAGCACATCCGGAAATACCCTGAAGAAAAGCGCGAACGCTTTCTCAGCGCGGCCGAACTTCGCCGGATTGGCGAGGTGCTGCGCGAGATGGAGGCGGAGGGGATCGAACTGCCCTCGGCCATCCTCGCCGCTCGCCTGCTGATCCTGACCGGCTGCCGCCTAAACGAGATCATGAGCCTGAAGTGGGCGCACGTCGATTTGGTCGAGCGCGTACTGCGTCTGCCCGACTCCAAAACAGGGGCCAAGGTGGTTCATCTCGGCCAACCCGCCGTCGAATACCTGCACAGCGCCCAGCGCGTCGACGGCAACACTTGGGTCATCACAGGCCCCCTGCCCGGCAAACCGCTCAGTGACCTCCAACCTTTCTGGCAACGCGTCCGTGCCCGCGCCGGGGTCAAAGACGTGCGTATCCATGACCTACGCCACACATTCGCC
>PWGS01000268.1 GCA_003554505.1 Desulfonatronospira sp.
AAAATGAACCTTGACCCCGCAAATTTATTTGTTAATGTTCAAAAATACGGCAACACTTCAGCCGCTTCTGTGCCCATCGCCCTTGCTGAAGCCAAAGAAAAGGGCCGCATCAAGCCCGGAGACCTGGTGCTTATGGTGGCCTTTGGTGGAGGGTTTACCTGGGGGGCGGCTCTGGTGCAGTTTTAAATCCAGATAGAGAGGTTATTATGTCCGAACTTTCAAAAACCGCTCTGGTCACCGGCGGTTCCCGGGGTATAGGCAGGGAATGCGCCCTGCGCCTGGCCCAAAAAGGATACAACGTATATATCACCTACGTAAGCAAGCCCGAACAGGCCCGGGAAACCTGCACCGAGATTGAAAAACTGGGCTTACAGTCCAGAGCCTTTGAACTGGATGTCGGGGACCAGGAAGCCATCGTTGAATTTTTCAAAAGGGAAATAAAAGACAGGGTCGAGCTGCAGGTGCTGGTAAACAACGCCGGCTTGACCCAGGACGGGCTTTTGGTGCGTATGAAGCCCGAGCAATGGGAAAAGGTCATCCGGGTCAATCTTACCGGCTCTTTTATCTGCCTGCAGCAGGCGGCCAAGCTCATGATGCGCAGCCGATGGGGGCGCATCATAAACTTGTCCTCGGTAACCGCGCAGACCGGCAACCCCGGCCAGGCCAACTACACATCCGCCAAAGCAGGACTCATAGGTCTGACCAAGACCGCGGCCCAGGAACTGGCCCCCAGAAATATCACTGTAAACGCCGTGGCTCCCGGCTTCATAGACACGGACATGACCGACAAACTGAGCAGTGATATTCGAGACAATTTTTTGCAAATGATACCTCTGCAGCGTTTTGGAACACCCCGCGACGTAGCGGAATGCGTAGCTTTTCTTGCTTCAGAGGAAGCAGCATACATAACCGGACAGGTGCTGGGAATAAATGGAGGCCTGTATATGTAGGATTCAGGATACCAGATGACAGATGCCGTAGTACAGAACACAGACAAAAACAGGTGCTGGATCTTCCCCATTCCTTATGCAAGGCGCTAAGCAGCCCCCTTTTATCACAACTTGAAACTTGGGCCGGCATGTAATATGGAAGCAACTGGCTTTCAGCATAGAACGTCCCTGAACCAACTTTCACGAATATATCGTTAACCCAACCCAATTCAAGGAGAAAGCAATGTCAGTAGAGCAAAAAGTAAAGGACATCGTTGTGGATCAGCTCGGAATTTCCGCCGAAGAAGTAAAGCCCGAGGCCAAATTCGTAGAGGATCTGGGCGCTGACTCCCTGGACCTGACAGAACTTATCATGGCCATGGAAGAAGAGTTTGATATCGAAATCGACGATGAAAAGGCCCAGGAACTGCTTACCGTGCAGTCGGCCATAGACTTCATAAAGGCCAACCAGTAGCCGATTGACAAGGGCATCTGCATCCCTCCGGCATGCTGATCAACCCCCTTTCTTCACAAACACCTTAATGCGGAATAGTCCGCTGACTCTTTCCCGGCCCGGAAAACCCAGGGAAAGAAGAAACTCTAACTTAAGCGCAGGATAGCAAGTAATGCCAAGAGTAGTTGTTACCGGCCTGTCGGCCCTGACCCCTATAGGCAACGACCTAGACAGCAGCTGGGAAAACCTTCTGGCCGGCAAAAGCGGCGTGGACCACTTGGCCCGCTTCGACTGCACAGGCTACACTTCCCGTATTGCAGCCGAGGTCAAGGATTTTGATCCCACCGCTTATATGAGCGCCAAGGAAGCCAAGCGCATGGACCGCTTCTGCCACCTGGGCGTGGCCGGAGCGCAGATGCTCATGCAGGACTCCGGCCTGAACCCGGACAATATGGACATGGAACAGTGCGGAGTGCTGCTGGGGTGCGGGCTGGGCGGCCTGGAAACCATTGAGGAATTCCATTCCAAGCTTCTCAAGTCCGGTCCCAAAAGGGTATCCCCCTTTTATATTCCCCTTTTGATAGCCAATATGGTCGCCGGACAGATATCCATAACCACCGGGGCAAAGGGGCCCAACCTGGTGACTACATCTGCATGCGCCTCGGGCATGCATGCCATTGGCTACGCCTACTCCGACATCAGGCTGGGCCGGGCCCAAGCCATGATCACCGGAGGAGTGGAATCCACCATAACCCCCATGGCCCTGTCCGGCTTCAGCGCCATGAAGGCCCTGTCCACCAGAAACGACGACCCACAAAGGGCCAGCCGCCCCTTTGACCACGAACGGGACGGTTTTGTTATTGGAGAAGGCAGCGGACAGATGATCCTGGAATCCCTGGACAGCGCCCGGGAAAGAGGAGCCAGAATATACGCCGAAGTAGTCGGATTTGGGGCTTCAGCGGACGCTTTTCATATAACCGCCCCGGATGATTCCGGAGAAGGAATGGCCACCTGTATGAAGCAGGCCCTGCGCGAAGCTGGAGGATCGCCAGAGCAGGTGGATCACATAAATGCCCACGGTACTTCCACTTACTTGAATGACATCACCGAAACCAGGGCCATCAAGGAAGTCTTTGGCAAGCATGCCTACGACATCCTGCTTACAGCCAACAAGTCCATGATCGGGCACACCCTGGGAGCGGCAGGGGGCATAGAGGGGGTATTCTGCGCCAAAAGCCTTTACCATGGACAGGTGCCGGGCACCATCAATCTGGACACTGCCGATCCAGACTGCGATCTGGATTATTGCTCCCGGGGCAGCGTAACCAGAAACATCAATTTCGCCCTGTGCAATTCATTCGGCTTTGGGGGGACCAACGGCTGTATACTGTTTAAAAGCTTTGAAGAATAAGGGTTATTCACCCCGTTTTATAAGGAGAAAAATGTAAGATGAACATGGAAGAAATCAGAAAAGTAGATCCGGAAATAGCCAGATGCATAGACCTGGAGGAAAAGCGCCAGCTGAACAAACTTGAGCTCATCGCCTCCGAGAACTTTACCTCCCTTGCGGTCAGGCAGGCCATGGGTACAGTCCTGACCCACAAATACGCCGAAGGCTATCCCGGAAAAAGATACTACGGTGGGTGCGAATACGTGGACATGGCCGAAGATCTGGCCCGGGACCGTGCTAAAGAACTCTTTGGTGCCGAGTATGTCAATGTCCAGCCGCATTCCGGCTCCCAGGCCAACATGGGGGTTTTCTTCGGGACGCTGAAGCCCGGGGACACCATTATGGGCATGGACCTCTCCCACGGCGGACACCTTACCCACGGATGCCCGGCAAACTTTTCCGGTAAACTTTACCAGACCGTATTTTACGGCGTGGAAAAAGAGACTGGATACATAAACTACGAACAGGGGGAAGAGCTTGCTCTCAAGCACCGGCCCAATATGATCATTGCCGGGGCCAGCGCTTACCCCCGGGTAATCGATTTTAAGCGCTTCCGGGAAATCGCGGACAAGGGGGATGCCAGACTCACCGTGGACATGGCCCATATTGCCGGCATAATTGCAGCAGGGCTTCACCCTTCGCCGGTGCCCCATGCACATTTCACCACCACCACCACGCACAAGACCCTGCGCGGACCCCGGGGAGGCATGATCCTGAGCCGGGACGAATACGCCAGGACCCTCAACTCGCAGATATTTCCAGGGATTCAGGGCGGTCCGCTCATGCACGTCATCGCGGCCAAGGCCATCGCTTTCAAAGAAGCCCTGGACCCGGAATTCAAAACCTACCAGCAGCTGGTCATCGACAACGCCCGGGCCATCGGCAGACTTCTCTCGGACGCCGGGTTCAACCTGGTCTCCCAGGGCACGGACAACCATATCCTGCTGGTAGACCTGACCAACAAAGATATTACCGGCAAGGACGCAGAGATTGCTCTGGACACGGCGGGTATGACCGTGAACAAGAACACCGTGCCCTTTGAGACCAGGTCACCCTTTGTGACTTCCGGAATCCGGATAGGCAGTTCCGCTCTGACCACCCGGGGCATGCGTCCCGAGCATATGGAACAGGTGGTCACCTGGATGATTGCCGCCCTGGAAAACTCCAAAAACCAAGAGCGTCTGAACCAGATAAGCAAAGAAATAGAGAAATTCGCCAAAGAGTTTCCTCTTTTTGCATGGTAGCAAACTAAGCAGGCTGCAGGCGGCCGGCCGGCCGCCTGAGCCGCCCCGGGCCCTTGCCCGGACCAAGGCGGTAAAGCCTGTCCAGCAGGCGCCGGGAGATGTGCTTGATGCATGAAAGACTTTCCTGGGACCAGTATTACATGCGCATCACCCACCTTGTAGCCCGGCGCTCCACATGCCTCAGGCGGGTGGTGGGAGCCATAGCAGTCAAGGATAAACGTATCCTGGCCACCGGCTACAACGGAGCCCCGGCCGGGCTGGAACATTGCCTGGATGTGGGGTGTCTGCGCGAGGAACTGGGCATCCCCTCGGGTGAACGACACGAGCTGTGCAGAGGCCTGCACGCTGAGCAAAACGTGATAATCCAGGCCGCAATTCACGGGGTGAGCATAACCGGCTCCT
>PWGS01000164.1 GCA_003554505.1 Desulfonatronospira sp.
CCTCTTCTTCAGATGTGGTGAAGGTTATCTCCCCGCCGTGGGCCCGGGTGATGAGCATGGCGCTGTAGGTGCCAAGACCTGTACCGTATTGTTTGCCGAAAGTAACATAGCGGTCAAAGAACTTGTTTCTTATGCTCTCAGGGATGGCTCCCTGGTTATGAATCTCCACCCGGCATGCACCTTTCTGGCTGCTGAGGAAAACCCTGACCCGTTCCCCGGACGGGGATGCATCCAGTGCATTCTGCATCAGGTTGGCAAACAAAGACTCCAGAAGAATTCTTTCCCCCTGTATTTCCAGGTGATCCTCTTTTGTCAGGGGTTTTCCCTCAAGATAATACTCCATCTTTACCGACTTGTTTTCCGCCGAGGGCAGAAGCTCTTCATGCAGTGAACATAAAAGCCCGACCAGATCCACCCTCTCGGCCTTGAGGGTGTAGGTGCCCTGCTCTATCTTGAGCAGGGACATGGTATTGTTGAGCATGCGCAAAAGCTTAACACCGCTCTGGTAGATGGCGACCACAAAATTGCGCTGCTTTTCGTCCAGGTCCTCTTTAAGCAGAAGCCGCGCCAGGCCGGCTATGCCGATTAATGGAGACTTCATGTCGTGGCGCACGATGCGCTCCACTTCGCTGCGCATCTTTTCCAGCTTCTTTTCCCGGGTAATGTCGGTGAGCACCCCGTTCCAGATAATGGAACCGTCCTCTTCCCGCACTCTGCAGAGGGCCCTGTTCTTGATCCAGACCTTTTCCCCGTCAGTTCCTTCGGACATGGAAAATATGAACTCCTGGAGTTCGTCCGATTCCCCCCCGGGTTCCAGGGCCTGCAAAAACCTGGCTCGGATATCTTCGTCCATGCCCTGGAAAAAAAGCTCCTGATCCTCCAGGACCTTATACGGATCCAGGCCGAACATCCAGCGCACTCCGTCGCTGATAAAAGTGAACATCCTCCTGTCCCGGTCCAGCAGGATACAATACTGGTAAACAACACCCGGTATATTGGAGGTTATTTCCCGAAGCCGCCTTTCGCTGGATTTAAGGGCCCGCTCCACCCTGGTGCGATCGCTGACGTCCTGAATGGTCTCAATGGCTCCAAGCACCCTTCCCTGCACATCCTGGTAAGGAGCCGCCAGAAAATATATATCCCTGGCCTCGCCCTGAATATTCAGGGTATCCCTGGCCTCGTAGGCATCAGGAATATATAGGCAGGAGGCCAGGTTTTTTTCTCCGTAAAGGGGGCACATCTTTTCCACGCTGCCTTCCAGTACCAGGTCAGCCAGTACCTGCCTGCCCGGACCGGGGTAGAAGATTTTGGAGTCCACGGCCCGGCCCAGGGTTTTATCCCTTAAGACCCCGGTAAAAGTTTCACAGGCCTTGTTCCAGATAACCACCTTGTGCTCATGGTCGATTACAAAGGTCGCGATGGGCACAGCGTCCAGGATGGCCTCAAGCTGTTTTCTGCGGATCCTGAGCCTGGATTCGTACTCCTTGTGCCTGGTGATGTCCCGCAGAGTGGTCAACACTGCTTCCCTGCCGGCCCAGACAATCTTTTTCATGTATACTTCCACGGAAAACCGCGTGTCTTTTCCAGGCACCCGGGCAGTGGAGGCAAAAAGGAGGCTCCGGCCGCCCTCTATCCTGGACCAGAGTCTGGAAAGCCTGCGCAGGGGGGAGTGGGGGACAAAAAGAGCCCTGCAGAAATCCAGATCCAGGGCCGTACTTCTGTCAAGAGAAAACATCTGCATGGCCCGCTGGTTCAACTCCAGGATGCGGCCTTTCCGGTCATGGATGAACAGGGCCTGGTTTACTCCGTGAAAGATCTGGAGCAGATCTTCACGGGCTGCCCGGCATGAATCATGGCCTGAGAGATTGTTATCTGTCTTGCCGGTCATAAACTTAGTTTTTGAAATCCTTTTTGCGTACCCAGTTGCGGTTCCGGTCCTGGACATAATGGTTGTCATTGGCCAGGCGATACATGCGTATGCGGTTCTGCAGGGCCACCTCCTGAACGGATGTATCCGTTTCCGCGGCGATTATCTGGTAAAGCTCCCTGCGGTCGTAATTCTCCGAGTCCACCAGGTCCTGCACCCGGGATGGAGCGTCCTGATCCACTACAGCAACCATGCCGTTCCAGGCCTCGCCAACCAGGCCCCGGTCCTTGGCCTGCACCAGGCTGGAATGACGGTCCTTCATGCTCTGCACCACTTCATCCTTGCTCCTGTCCTGTGCCCAGGCAGCAGAACTTCCCAGCATAAAAGCCAGAAGACATATCAAAAGCACTGTCCAGATTCTATTGTGCATGGGGTTCACCCCTTGGTTTAAGTTTTCAACCTATTGCAGCTGCTTCAGCTCTTCCTCGGAAAAAATATCTTCCATGCCGCCCTGAAAGTCCAGGGCATCGTCCAGGGCCTTCTGCACCTTGAGGTTGATGTCCACTGTGACGTGAATCGGCGCGATCTCCACCTTGTGGGTGGTGTCCGCGGTCACATGGTGCCTTGTGCAGGAGGCAAGCAATAAAACCAGGCCTGCCAGTAAACACAGAATCTTTTTATCCATGATCTACTCCGGTTTTGAGGTTGGGTTCAAAAATCCAGCCAGTCGTCCAGTGCCTCCATGGCCGCGTCTTCTCCGGTTATGCCCAGATCCAGGGCATGATTCAGGGTGTCCTCTATTCCGCTGATATTCAGCACCAGGCTGCCCACGCGCTGAGGGGGATCGCCGTGCACTCCCTGCCCCCGGATCTCTATGCGCGCCCGGACATCATCAGCCAGGGGGACAATATTCAGGGTAAAAAAATCGTATTCAAAATCCCTGAGAGCCTCTTCCAGCCTCTCGCTCAACAGGGAAAGATACTCCTGCCCGGCCAGGCTCTGGCGCACATACATAAGCAGGGTGTCCATAAGCTCTTCATCTTTTATGCCCAGCCTGCCGGTTCCTGGAAGTGAATACACATAGCCTTCGCCCAGGCTGATTCTTTGCGCATCCAGGCCAAGGTGCACATGCCCGTAAAAAAGCCCGCTGCCCTGGATTTTATCCTGAAAGGCCCGTCCTGCATACTCCAGGAGATCCACGTCCTCAAAATACATGTCCAGCAGGCCTTCCCCTGCTTCCAGATCCCATCTGGATGAGTATACCGACACCTTGCCCCGGGGCACGAGAAGCCAGGAGCTTTTGTCCACAATCAGGTTATCCCCCCGGACCCTGAAGCTGGTTAAGCCGTCCCGGGCCGAAAAGATATCCGTTTCCAGCTCCTGGACATGAAGATAACTATCCTGATCCCGGGCTGTTTGCAAAGGGCCAAAACTGTCCAGGACCACCAGACCTGATATGCCTTTTACTGCAAGCCCCGTTTCCCGGCCCTGCACATCCAGATCCTCCAGCTCCAGCTGAAGGTATGGTTCCATGCCACCTGCATCCAGGTCCATCTGCATATCCAGCCTGGCCCGGCCCGTTACATCATAACCCTTGATCTGGGGCAAAAAGTCCTGGAGTTGCTCCCGGGAAGGTACTTGAATCCAGTCGGTGCCGGCTGTTGCCCTGCCTTTTAAACCCTGGTCCCCGAAAAAAAGATCCAGTCCCAGGTCAGCCTTAATTCCCGGGAAAACCTCCCAGGTCCCGTCGGCTTGGAGCAGGTAATCACTGACAGCAACGGTGCCCTCAAGCCCGGGGAATTTATCACCGTTGTAATAAATATCGCTTATATTCCATCGGCCCCGGGTCTGTACCGGGCTGTCCCAGCTCACGGGCAGGCCGAGGCTTATGCCTGCAAGTTCGAGGCCTGTATCCTGAATCTTTACCCCGCCGCCGGAAATATTAGCCATAAGCCCGCCCCGGGGACGGCCTTCAGTGAACTTCAGATCAGCCTGCAGGGTCCCTGCCTCGAATGAGGCCCGTGCGTCCCGGGACTTTACAACCAGTCCGCCCGGCAAAGAAGCATCCAGCGTTATCCGGGGTGCTTCTCCCTCGGCCAGGTCCAGCCCGGCCCAGTCGTCTTTCCCGGACAGGGACAGTCCCGGTATTTCCAGGCGGTCATCCTCCAGGTCCATGGTCATGGAGCTGAAACCCAGCCGGCTCTCACGGCCCAGGCTGACAGTGAGCAAGGCCGGCTTAGCAGAGATCTTTGGGGACAGGTCCAGAAAAACGTCCCTTATATCCGCCTGCTGCTCCGGCAGATTTACATCCAGAGGGCCTGCCTCCGCCTTTGCAAGATCCAGGGATGCCTGCCAGTCCAGACCGTTTTCATCACGCATGGCCCCGGCCCTGAGTGTACCTGCAGCCTGCACCGGAAAACCCTTGCTCACCAGAACGTCTCCAGGCAATAAAATCTTGGACAGTTCAGGAGTTATATATCCACCCAGGGCGAGATCCCACTCTCCGGACCAGGACTCATCCCCGGACCACAGGGCAAATATGTCTTCATGTGTGCCCCTCAGGTCAAGCTCCAGCCTGTCCGGCTTTTCCAGACCGGCCTGCA
>PWGS01000276.1 GCA_003554505.1 Desulfonatronospira sp.
CCACGAGTTTAAGTCCGCCTCCTATCTTGGTGTAGATGTCCGACTGGGCCAGACTGCGCTGCAGTTTCTTTTCCATGACCGCCAGGAGCAGGTGCAGGCGGTTCAGGTCGAATCCCAGGGCAGTACGTCTGGGGATACTCAAAAAACTCGGCGTGGCCAGAGCCTGGCCCTCCACTGCAAAGGGCTTGTGCCCGTCCACGGCCATGACCACTGCTGTTCCGCTGAGGGCAGGGTCCCTGGCCTGCAAAAAGAACGTGGAAGGGTCCTGAATCACCTCCAGCCCTAAAGCGCCCATCTGAAACATGACCAGTTCATCGGTGGGGCCGTACCTGTTTTTAATGACCCGCAGGATGCGGTAGAGGTGCTCCTTGTCCCCTTCCAGGTAGATGACCGTGTCCACCATATGTTCCAGAAGCTTGGGACCGGCAATCTGGCCTTCCTTGGTCACGTGTCCCACCAGGAAGATACAGGTCCCGGCCTGCTTGGCGGCTTTGATGAGGCTGGATGAGACCAGCCGGATCTGGGTGGGGGCCCCGGGCATGGAATCGGATTCAGCACTGCTTATGGTCTGCACTGAATCGATAATCACCAGTTGATAGGGACCGTGGGAGGAGATGGCAGCCAGGATATCCTCAAGGGAACCGGTGGCCAGGGCCTGGATGTTTTCCTGCTCCAGGCCGAGCCTCTGGGCCCTGGAGCGGATCTGGGGCAGGGATTCCTCGCCGCTCACGTAAAGGGTGTGTCCCTTTCTGGAACCGGCAAGACTTAAAAGCTGCAGTAGAAGGGTGGACTTGCCGATGCCGGGTTCGCCACCCAGTAGCACAACACCTCCGGGGACCAGCCCTCCTCCAAGGACTTCATCGAGTTCCTGCATCCCGGTGGAGATATAATCAGCCCGGGAAAGATCCACCTGGGAGAGCCTGCTGGGACGGCAGGCAGGGGTATGGCCAAGAATATTTTTTTCCTGGGGTCTTGTCCTGGACTCCAGGGTGTTCCATTCGCCGCAACCGGGGCATTGTCCCTGCCAGCGCATGGAACTGGACCCGCAGGCGGTGCACACATGTATTGTTCTGGATTTCATGCAGCCTATTCCGGGATGTGGACCTCTATTACCTCCAGGGCGAACTCCTGGACTTCTTCAGGAGGATTGTAGAAAACGGTCATAAAAGGAGTGGAGGAACCGGGATCGATGTGCTTGTTGTTGGTCAGTATTCCCAGCTGGGAGGTCAGGGTGGATTCAAGCTCTTCCCTGGAGGACACCTGAAGCTGGAACAGTGAGGCGGCATTGCCGGCCAGGAACTCTTTTTCCTGGACCACCTCTTCCTGGTCATCGTACAGGACCGCCCGGAGCTTGATCCGGGCGCGGGGCGAGTCGAAATCGTTCACGGCCCGGCCTTCAATTACAAACAACTGCCCTATGTTGTCGTTGCTTACAAAGTACTGCCGCACATTCTCCAGGGAAATGTCCCGGACATCCCTTTCTGTAAATGCCTCGTTCCGGGGCATTTCTTCAGTGTCCCTTTCTGAACTGATAAACGGAATATAGACATGTTCCGCGATTCTGGGCAGGGTCAGATACAGGCTGCCGGCAATGATTAAAAGCAGCAGCAGGACTGCACCGATTTTTTTAAGCCTGGAAGTGTCTGCTGCGCCCGGCTTTTCCTCCGGGGTGCTCTCAACGCGCATGTCCTCCCGGGACTGTTGCTCAGGGGAAGAGCCCGCTGCTTCCTGACTCGAGGCTTCGACACCCGGAGGCTGCTCAGGAAAGGTGTCTTTATCCTGGTCCGGGAAGGGAGGAGTGAAGATATGCCTGCAACGGATGCAGCGGACCTTGAGATCCTTTTGCAGCCTGGACTCGTCAAAGCGGTACTTGGTATTACAATTGGGACATTGAACTGTCATATCTGGTTCTCATGCATCAGCGGCTTTTTCTTCAGGCGGATCAATTGCATAAATGCCTGGAAGATTTCTGTATTTTTGAGCCATATCCAGGCCGTAGCCCACCAGAAAGCCTTTTTGTACACGAAAGCCGCAGAAATCCACATCCACGGGCAGCGTTCTGCGCTCGTGCTTGTCTATCAGGGCACAGATCCGCACAGATCCGGCTCCCCTGGATCGCAGCATGCGGCTAAAGTAATACAGTGAAAGCCCGGTATCAACGATATCTTCCACCACCAGCACATTCTTGTCCCAGACGTCGCTCTCCAGGTCGCATTTGACTGCTATTTCCCCGGAGGATGCTGTACCGTCTTGGTAGCTGGAAAGGCGTACAAAATCTATCTCCATGTCTATCTCCAGGCTCCGCCCCAGGTCGGCAAAAAAGACGAAAGCCCCTTTAAGCACACAAATCCCCAGGACTTTTTCACGGGCATAATGGCTGGGGATTTCCCGGCCCAGCTCCTGTACCCGCTTTGCTATCTCATCCCGGGTAAAGATCTCTCGTAAAGTCAAGGCGCATTCCTTTTTACATCTCCATAAGCATGGCTATCTCGTCGCAGTCAGGGAACTTGGGGCAATTGAGGCAGTCAGCCCACACCTTCTGGGGCAGCATGTCCTTGGAGATCTCCCTGAAACCCTGTCTGGCAAAGAACTCTGTTTGATAGGTGAGAGTGAAAACCCTGTAGATTCCCAGGGTCAAGGCCTCGCTTAGACAGGCCTCGACCAGTCTGCCCCCCCAGCCCATGTGCCGGATACTGGACACTGTGGCCAGGGAACGGATTTCGGCCAGATTGTCCCAGACTATGCTCAGGGCGCAACAGCCCAGTATATTGTTGCCGGGATCGTCGGTAACCACGAAATAGTCTCTCAAGTGGCTGTAGAGGTCGCTGTAGGAGCGCGGCAGGAGCAGGTCCTGCCTGGAGCAGGGCATGAGAATCCCGTGGATGGATTTGACGTCCCCGATTCTGGCTTTGCGTAAATACAGCTTGTCCAATTTAATCCGCCAGCAGCCGGTCCAGTTCTTCCTTCAGGATTTCATAGTCCACGAGCTCATCATGGACTTCGGCCAGGTTTCCTTTGGCGTCATATATCAGGGTGTAGGGGATGCCGGCGATGTTGTATGCATCCATGACCTCCTGTGATGATATGTATACCGGATAGTTCATTTCTTTTCTTTCCATGAAGGGGGGAACAGCCTGGGGATTGAAATCAAGTGAAATACCTATGATGCTCACCCGGTCCGGGCTGTAGTCCTGCCTGATTTTCACCAGGTCGCGAATCTCCGCTCTGCACGGCGCACACCAGGTTGCCCAGAAGTTGAGGATAAGTACCTTTCCCTTCTCATCTTGAACCAGTTTCTCAATTTCGTCCGGGTCCACCCTTTCCGGTGCAGAGCTGTCATCTGCCGTGACTGCCAAGGGCAGGGCCAGGAGCAGAGCCAGGCAGATACATGCAGAAAAGACAGTTGCATGAAGATTCTGGGATATCCTCCGGCAGTATTGTTTGTGCATGATCTACTCCGAACAGAGCTTGCGGGCGAGTTTGACCGCGGACACAGCATCCCGGGCAAACCCATGTGCCCCGATTCTATCGGCATAAGCCTGGGTGACCACGGCACCGCCTATCATTACTTTGCACTCCAGTCCCTTTTTCTGCAGAAGCTCCACGCAGTCCTGCATTTTGACCATGGTTGTGGTCATGAGGGCGGACAGCCCGATGACCCTGGCCTTTTGCTCCCTGGCCTGATTTACTATTTCTTCCGCCGGGATGTCTATGCCCAGATCCACTACGTTGAATCCGTAGTTCTTGAGCATCAGGCAGACGATGTTTTTGCCTATATCGTGGATATCCCCCTCCACCGTGGCCATGAGGACCGTGGGACCCTGGTCCTGTTCATCCTGCTGCATGAAGGGCTGCAGATACTCAAAGCCCTGTTTCATGGTCTCGGCACTGATTATAAGCTGAGGCAGAAACAGCTCGCGTTTCTCGTATTTTTCCCCGACGGTGTTGATGGCCGGGATCATTTCGCCGTCCACAATCTGGAAGGCCTGGCGCCCTTCCTGGATTTCCTTTTCCAGCAGGGGGACTATACTGTCCTTTTTGCCCCGGATGACAGCTTCCTGGATGGAAGATTCAAAGTCCTGCCCGTCCTGGCTCCCGGAGGAATGCATTTCCCCTGAATCCCATCCGGCATAGCGCATGGTGAATTCCTGGGCCTGGCTGTCATGTCCCAGAAGGGCGTTACAGGCATCCATGGCTTCCTGCATGTGCTTTGAGCGGGGGTCGCCGATGAATGCGTTGAGACCTGCCCCGGCACACATACTGAAGAAGTGGGCGTTCATGAGTTCCCTGGCCGGCAGTCCAAAGGAGATATTAGAAAGTCCGGCCAAAGTGGCCAGTCCCCATTTTTCGCGGCAGTGCCTTATGGTTTCCAGGCAGTCCATGGCCGCCAGAGGGTGTGAGGAGACGGTCATGATCAGCACATCCACGATGATCA
>PWGS01000252.1 GCA_003554505.1 Desulfonatronospira sp.
GAAGCCACTGAGGTTTTTGGTGATGTTTTCTCATCCTGCGTATCGGATCCCGATCATTCGGTTGAGGAAGACCGCTACCTGCTTTTCGGTACAACATCAAAAGGAAGAAGTTTGGTAGTATAGTGTACAGGAACAATTAGAATTATATCAGCCAGACAAATGACTCGCAAGGAGCGAACAGCATATGAATCATAACGACACCTTACGCCCCGAATACCCCTCGGAACTTATCAAGTCAGGAGAACGTGGTAAATTTGCCAAAAAATATCGTGAAGAGGGGACAAATCTAGTGTATATTGAACCTGATCTGTTTAAATTTTTCCCTGATTCAGAATCAGTTAACAGAGCTTTACGTAAATACTTCAATGAGCATCACTCTTCATCAAACACTTCTTACTAAGCGTTTGGTTTTTCTGGCATGGACTGCGTAATCCACGGGAAAGACGGTTTCGGTAAGTTTCAAGAAAATTGTCGCTTCTAAGCCGCAATTTTTTCAGCTGTAGAGGTTCGGTGTTCAAAGGGTCAGGTCTCCGAGACCAGCAAGTTCTTGTTTTTATTGTGTTTAACCCTTTAAAATAGCCCATTTGCACCCCTTACAGACAACTTTTGCCTCCGGCACCACCCGGATCTATACGTAACCATTCAAGATTATTATCACTTAACATTAAAAATCCCATTTCATGCTTGGTATGTTTTGGGCAATTTATGTAGGCCAGGTCTCTAAGACCAGCAAGTGCTCGGATTTATTATGCGTGTTTTGTTTTTCACTTCAGGCATAATTGTCGTGGACCAAAGATTCCTATACGAAGTCCGCGAATATAGCTATTACAATCCCCTGTACCAGATAGTCGAGCTATGCCGGTGCGGCTTCACCAGGCTCATGGAACTGCAGACCTCAAATGTCGATTTGATATACACAGGCTGGTTCATCCTCGGCTTTCTCTTCCTGGGGCTTTTGTTTGAGAAGTATACCAGGGGAATGACTGAGGTGACAGCTTAAAAAAGATTCCTTTGCTCTCAAAGTCGTTATTTGGCTCTCAAGGCTTGGGGCTCAACTCTCAAATGATATCTTGACCTTGCTCCCGGTAGCCCAGGCAAATTTCTGAAGGCTTCTAAGGCTTGGCATTGTACCGCCGGATTCCAGCCTGGCAACAGTAGACTGAGTAGTTCCCATTTTCTCGGCCACCTGTTGCTGAGTCATCCCCGCCCGCACCCTGGCCCGGATCAGTTCTCTGACAAACTGGAACTCTTCTTCCATGCGGGCATATTCAAGGGCGTACCCGGGATCACGATCAAGCATTTCCCTGTGTTTTTCTTCCATGCTCTTACCCATTGTCTATCTCCCTGGCTCGCTCAAATGCGATTTTAAGTTCCTTCTTTGGCAATTTGTTTGATTTTTTGACAAAGCACCGCAAGATTACCACCTTACGCCCGGTTGCAGTGATATACAGGCATCTTCCGTGTGATGCCCTGATCTCCCAGATCTTGTCCTGCACATGGCGGATATATGGCATGCCTAAACCGGCAAGGCCGAACTCTGAGATGAGCCTGGACATCTGAACCGCTTTAGCCCTCACCTGTGGAGGGAGGTTATCAAACTCTGCTTCCACGGTGTCGTTAAGAAATTCCACAGTCCATTTGCTCATAGATAATGCTTATAGCAAAGCTGCTATGATGTCAACCAACTGTGCCTTGATCCGTTGTCTATGGGACACTGGCTGGCCTTTTTACCCTCATACCCCCATAAATAGCCCTCACGCCCTCACACAGAGCTTCCAGCCTTTAATCCGACCACTTTTGCCCAGCCTTTTGCCTTTCAAGGCCCTGATTCGGCTTCCTGTGGATTCAAAAAACAAGCCTTCTTCGGTTATAAGTGTTAAATAGCACTATAACAAGGAGGTTAACTATGCCCAAGGTACATCTAAAACAAAGCTTCATCGAAAACCCGCCCCTACCCAACAACGACAAACCCAAGGTTCAATACTTCGATCAGAAGATCCCCGGTTTTGCTGCTGGAAGTAACCAGAACCGGCAGGGCTACATATTACCTGCGTTACCGGGATAAATCCAGCCGTATCAGGCAGGCCCGCCTTGGCTCTACTGACCGCCTGGGGCTTGAGCAGGCCCGGGAGAAAGCCCGGGTTATGCGCAGTCAGGCCCAGATGGGCTTTAATCCCCTGGAAGGGGAGATAGGGGACAGTCTCTTTTTGCGTTTTATGTGGGGGGGGAAGATTCTTATATTGCTATAGCTCAAGGTCGTAGTTTTTATACACATTTTTTCTATGTCCTATCCGAACCACAATCACGATCAGCTCGTGATCTCGCAGTTCACAAACAATCCGGTAGTCTCCAACTCGGTAACGCCATAGCTTGGTCAACTGTCCTTTTAGTGGTTCACCGAGCTGACGTGGATTCTCAAGCCTGGCAATCCGTTGCTCCAAATATTCCCGGATTTGCTTACGGATTTGCGGGTCAATTTTTTGGACATCTTTCCGAGCGGATTTAAGATACTTAATCATCAACATCTAATCCGCTCCAGAACTCATCGCCTTTTATTAGTTCATCATTGCCTTGCCGCAATTGTTCCAGCCTTTGTTCAGCCAAGTAAAAATCTTCAAGGTCATCAAGGTGTTCCATGATAAGCTGTTTGATATAAAACGCTTTGGAGCGCCCCGTTTGTTTGGCCAGATAATTCAGTCTTTGCTCATATTCGTTTGGCAATCTGACAGAAGTAGGCATTTTTTTTACTCTCCTCTTATGAATACATGTAGTCAGCATATTCATTTCCTGACAAAGGTCAATGGTGATGAATTTCTTCGTTCCTCCGGCTCTTTATTACAAGCATAAATATTTATTTGGGGCCAGGTCTCTGAGACCAGCAAGGGCTCACAAAGAACGGTGCTGAGGCCTAAAATGGGTATCCCAAGAGGCCGCTTCTTTCCATTGGCCTTGGGTATATAACCCCTTCGCACGGGCTGAGGACGGTAGGTTTTGTTTCGCAGGGCCTCCTGGACTTCATCCACAAAAGCCTGAGGTCCTCCTTCAGATTCAATGATGGACACAATGCTGACTCCATCTACACCTGCGGACCCTTTGTTGATGCGAACCAGTTCCCAGGCCGTCATCAGCGTGGCGGACCGATAGATCCGGTCATACAAAGCATAAAACCGGAACTTCGGTTCCTGCTTCGCCTTTCGGCCAAGCTTCTGCCTCAGATCAGAGAGTTTTCCCGGGATAGGCACCCTTTTGCCCAATCCATGGGCAGGGGCTTTCTTGTTTTTTCCCGTTCTTCCGTGATGGAACTTCCGTTCAAGCGGACCTCCTTTCATTTTGTCAGAAGCGCATCTCCGGTCAGGCCCCTTTGCTCCGCGGGAATTACCCCGCTTCCTCACTACTATGGGCCTGTCCGACTCCCGGACAGAACCGCCCCAAGGTTATTGATTCCCCTCGAAGCGTTGAGGATAGTTCCTCATCCTGCCGGGCCTCCCAGGTTCCTCGGCCAATCTTTCAGTGCGCGCCACCTCCAATCACCCCGAAGAGCCCAAAGACTGCATTTACCTGTTGCTTCAACGCCGGTTATAGGCTTCACCACCTTTGGAAGGCTGGCCACTCTCAGTTGTGTAACGAGGCCGAATCGAGTTCGCTTGCGCTACGGCTCACACTTTCGTCAGCACGGGGCTTCAGCGGGCAGGATTACTCCATCCGCTGCCCGAGTGACTACAGGGACAAACAGGCAATTTCCATGGCGGGTTCCTTTCAACCTGCGAGATTGACCAGGCTTGGCCTGGCGCACCGGAATATACAGAATATCACGGAATATGCTTTGCTTAGCAACGCTTTAAAAAATTTCCTTGTCCTTCCGTGTGTTCCGAGGGCAAAACCTCTTGGTTTTCTTTGAAAATGAAACTACATATTGTTTCGCAATTTGTACTACGCAGGAGCCCAAATGATATGGATATTGCGATTATTGTAAGAAGAATCATGGCACCAATCAGTATCAACGTATTGTTCAAAGTCCATGATTTCACTCCGACATGGCCGATTATCGCTCCACCTATCCCGAGGCCAGTTATAGACACGGGCAGAATCCGCCAATCACGGAATATAAGTTTTAGCGCAAAGCCGGATATACCTTTATTCATATCATTTTGGCCACTAAGGTCCCTGTTCCTTTGACTTCCAGCGTCGCCAACGTCAACCATAAACGGCGCTAGCTTGCGAACGTTGACTGGATGGCATTGTTCGACATTTAACGCACCCTCTGTTGCTGCCGAACGTCGGGCATCAGAAGCCGCGGCTGTTTGCGGTCTGCTGATGCCCTGGCTGGGGCAAAAAGTATTGACAGCCCACCCTCAATATGTACAATATGTTGTACAGGAGGTGACGAAATGGAAGCCATAA
>PWGS01000076.1 GCA_003554505.1 Desulfonatronospira sp.
AGTTCAAATATGCGCACAGCAACAAATGATATAGCATTGGCAGGTAATTCTCGATGAAACTCGCGATTGTCGGTACAGGATATGTGGGCCTCGTCTCCGGGGTGTGCTTTTCCGATTTTGGCCATGATGTTGTCTGCATCGACAAGGATCCCGCGAAAATCGCGCTGCTCAATCAGGGCGCCGTGCCGATCTATGAGCCGGGTCTCGAGGCGGTGATGGCGCGCAATGTCGCCGCTGGCCGCTTGCGGTTCTCAACACAGATTGCTGAGGGGGTCGCAGGGGCGGATGCTGTGTTCATCGCGGTCGGCACGCCAACACGGCGCGGCGATGGGCATGCAGATCTGGGCTATGTGAGAGCTGCCGCCAAAGAGATTGCCCAATCCTTGACGGGTTATGCAGTGGTGGTGACCAAATCGACTGTGCCGGTCGGGACCAATCGGGCCTTGGCCGAAATCATGCGCGCGCATCTGCCCGAGGTGGAGTTTGACATCGCCTCCAATCCTGAATTCTTGCGCGAAGGGGCCGCAATCGAGGATTTCATGAAACCCGATCGTGTGGTGCTGGGGGTTGAATCAGCACGGGCGCGGGAGGTTTTGGACGAGATCTACAGACCGCTTTATCTGCGCGAGTTTCCGATTGTGCATACGGATCTCGAATCTGCGGAAATGATCAAATATGCCTCAAATGCCTTTCTTGCCACGAAAATCAGCTTCATCAACGAGGTTGCAGCTTTGTGCGAGCGCGTGGGCGCCGATGTCAAATCCGTTGCCAAAGGCATGGGGCTGGACGGGCGGATCGGCAATAAATTCCTTCATGCCGGCCCGGGCTATGGAGGATCGTGTTTTCCGAAAGACACCTCGGCCTTGGCCCGGATTGGGCAGGAGCACGGCGTGGCCCAGAAAATCGTCGAGACGGTGATCACGGCCAATGATCACGCCAAACGCCGGATGATCGACAAGGTGCGCGATCTCTGTGGCGGTTCGGTCAATGGCAAGACCCTTGCGGTGCTTGGCGTGACTTTCAAGCCCGAAACCGATGATATGCGCGAGGCGCCGTCCTTGACGATTGTGCCAGCTCTGGTGGGGCAGGGCGCAAAGGTCAGGGTGGTTGATCCGCATGGCCGCAAGGAGGGTGAGGCGCTTCTGCCCGGCGTGTCCTGGGAAGAGGATGTCTATAATGCTGCGCGCGATGCCGATTGTGTGGTGATCCTGACCGAATGGAATGCGTTCCGCGCGCTTGATCTTAAACGTCTCGCGGGCGCGATGGCCCGTCCGGTGATGGCGGATCTGCGCAATATCTATACGCCCCAGGATGCACGCGCGGCAGGCTTTCTGGCCTATGACGGGGTCGGGCGTGCAGGCAGTTTTCTGCGCGATATGCCGATGGTGGCTGTGGCCGAATGAAGCGCGTTTTCATCACAGGAACAGCCGGGTTTATCGGCTTTCATCTGGCTGAGCTGCTGTTGCAGGATGGCTGGCAGGTCACCGGCTATGATGGGATGACCGATTATTACGATGTCGCGCTGAAGCACAAACGCCATGCGATGCTGCGCCAGCATCAGAACTTTCGCGCCCATGAAGCCATGCTCGAGGATTATGAAACGCTGGCGCAGGCGATCGAGGCGGCACGACCGGATGTGATTGTCCATCTGGCCGCACAGGCTGGGGTGCGCTATTCGATCGAGAACCCGCGCGCCTATCTCGAGGCCAATCTGATCGGAACCTTCAATCTGATGGAGGCCGCGCGGTTGCACCCACCGGGCCATTTGCTCATGGCCTCTACCTCATCGGTCTATGGGGCCAATACCGATATGCCCTATTGCGAGCTCGACAAGGCGGATACGCAATTGTCCTTCTATGCCGCGAGCAAAAAGGCCAATGAGGCGATGGCCCATTCCTGGGCGCATATTTTTGATCTCCCGATCACGATGTTTCGCTTCTTCACTGTTTATGGCCCCTGGGGGCGCCCGGATCTTGCGCTCTATAAATTCGTCGAGGCGATCCTGACGGACTGTCCGATCGATATCTACAATCACGGCGATATGTATCGTGACTTTACTTACGTGGGTGATTTGGTGCGCGGCATCAGCTTGCTGATTGGTGCCGTGCCGGCGCCTGCGGGCGCGCAGGGCCGCTTGTATGCGGGCGACAGTCTTTCGCCGGTGGCGCCTTTCCGAATAGTCAATATCGGCAATTCTGAAAAAATCCGTCTGCTCGATTTCATCGCGGCCATCGAAGACAGTCTCGGCAAAAAAGCGATCCGCAATTACATGCCCATGCAAATGGGCGATGTCCCGGCGACCTGGGCCAATGCGGATTTGTTGCAGGCGCTGACCGGGTTTCGCCCGAAGACCGATATCCGCACCGGGATTGAGCAATTTGTGCGCTGGTATCGGGAATATTATGCCAGATGAGTATGGTGGGGCGCAGGGGCTGATGGGAGGCACGGCCAAGACGATTGCCGTGATCGGGCTGGGCTATGTCGGCCTGCCCCTGGCGGTGGAATTCGGCAAACGGCGCGCGGTGATCGGCTTTGACATCGATGCCCAGCGGATTGCCGAGTTGGAAGCCGGCGAAGACCGCACCTGCGAAGTCGCGCCCGCCGAGCTGGCAGAGGCCCGGCATCTGCGGTTTTGTGCGCAGGAAGAGACGCTGGCCGAGGCCAGGATCTTCATTGTCACTGTGCCCACGCCGATTGACAGCAGCCGGCGCCCGGATCTGACCCCGTTGCGCCGCGCCTCCGAGACTGTGGGCCGCGCGCTCAAGCGTGGCGATATCGTGATCTATGAGAGCACGGTCTATCCGGGCGCGACCGAAGAGGACTGTGTGCCGATCCTTGAGCGCGTGTCGGGATTGACATTCAATGTGGATTTCTTCTGCGGTTACAGTCCGGAGCGGATCAATCCCGGCGACAAGACCCATCGCCTGACCACGATCATGAAAGTGACTTCGGGATCGACTGCGGCTGTCGCCGAAGAGGTGGATCAGCTCTATGGCGAGATTATTACGGCCGGGACCTGGAAGGCGGAGAGCATCCGTGTGGCGGAAGCGGCCAAGGTGATCGAGAATACGCAGCGTGATCTCAATATCGCTCTGGTCAATGAATTGGCGATCATCTTCAACCGGATGGGGATCGACACTGAGGCAGTGCTGCAGGCGGCGGGGACGAAATGGAATTTCCTGCCTTTCCGGCCGGGGCTTGTCGGCGGGCATTGCATCGGGGTGGATCCCTATTACCTGACCCATAAGGCCGAAGCGATTGGCTATCACCCGGAGGTTATTCTCGCGGGGCGGCGCATCAATGACGGGATGGGGGCGCATGTGGCCGGCCAGATGGTCAAGGCGCTGGTGAAAAAGCGCATCCATGTCGTGGGATCGCGGGTGGCGCTTTTGGGGCTCACTTTCAAGGAAAACTGTCCGGATCTGCGCAACACGCGGGTTGTGGATGTGATCCGGGAGCTCGAAGATTACGGGGTTGTGGTGGATGTTCATGACCCGCATGCAGATCCGGAAGCGGCTCTGGCGGAATATGGGATTGCGCTGACGCGGGTCCTGGAGCCAGGGGCCTATGACGGGATCATTCTTGCGGTGGCCCATGAGGCTTACCGCCATCTCGGCGCGCCTGCGCTGCGCGCTTTGGGGCGTGAAGAGGGTCATGTTCTTTATGACTTGAAATATTGCCTGCCGGTGGGTGAGAGTGATTTGCGCTTGTGAGCGGGGCGCGGGCGGGCATATGCGATTGCGTCGCCGCATGAGCGCAGCCTTTAGTGCGCTAGCGCTTCGCAGCTTGAGCGCAGCCTGGAGCGCGCGTTTGCGTTATCGGGCATTTGAGTCGGATGGGGCGTTGCGGGTGACGATGCTATGCCTTTGGTCCGGCAGCATGCAATACGGTCGCGCTGGTCCGGCGCGCGAGGTTTCAGACACGCATTGTCCAGACAGACTTTACGAAACAGTACGTAAAAGAGCATGAAACACCTGATCGACATATCGGCCTGGCGCAAGCTGTGGGACTTGCTTGATCGCCGTGAGCGCCTGCAGGCTTTGGGCGTTTTGCTGGTTGCGATCATTGGTGGCTTTGCATCGGCGGGCATGGTGGGCTCGATCATGCCATTCCTCTCCGTTCTTGCCGATCCGAGCCGTATTGAGGCGGTGCCGCAGTTCGCGAGCGCCTATGAGCGGTTCGGCTTCACCTCGGCCTACGGGTTTCTTGTCGCGCTCGGTGTGGGATCGCTACTTGTGATCCTCCTGAGCACCGCAATCCAGATCCTGAAAACCTATGTCGTTGCGCGCTTCACCCTGATGCGCGAGTATTCCATCAGCA
>PWGS01000129.1 GCA_003554505.1 Desulfonatronospira sp.
CGGAGAGGTTCGATAGAAAACCGAAAAACAAAGTTGCGTGGGGCGTTCCCCAACAGCTTCGATACCGACCCCGATTCCGATACCGACCCCGATAAAACCAATTATCATGGTGAACAGTTACATATTTTTTTCACCGGCAGATACTGATAAAAAAAGGAGATGCAGATGGATATTTCCAGGGCCATAGCAGAACTCAAGAAAGAGGATGGCTTTACCGAGAACGGGGGCATGGTGCTTGTCCACAATGGAGTGGTTCGGGCCTGGTCCAGAAAGGATCGCTCCAGTGTGGGCAGCATAGAGGTCGTTCCGGATCATGACAGGATCGAGGCCATAAGACGACGCTATGAAAAAAGCCGCGGTATTTTCAAAATAGTGGTCCAGGCCAATTCGGGCATGCTCAAACCCGGCGATGACCTGCTATTCATCATAGTGGCCGGGGATATCCGGGAAAATGTCAAGCCGGTGCTGTCGGATATCCTGGATGAGCTTAAAAAGGAGGCCATAACAAAAAAAGAAATGTCCTGATCCAAAATCCTGCTCTTGCCTGGTCTTTCATCCTGCCTGTATAATGCATGTTGCATCTGCATGCTATTATTAAACCCGGCCATATCTAATTCTTGCCTTTTGTCCGGTTCTATGTTTGTATATTAAGTTTGAGCTTTATTTTGGAGGAATAGATGGATTTTCCAGAACTTAGAATTAAGGATCTAGTGGCCAGAGTACCCATTGTTCAGGGAGGCATGGGTGTTGGTATTTCTTTGTCCGGCCTGTCTTCGGCTGTTGCCAGCCAGGGTGGAATAGGTGTCATTTCAGCGGCCATGATCGGCATGAATGAGCCTGATATCGCAAAAAAGCCCGAAGAGGCCAACATAAGGGCCCTGCAAAAAGAGATAAGAAAGGCCAGGGAAAAGACTACCGGTATCCTGGGCGTCAATATCATGGTGGCCCTGAGTAATTTTGCAGAACTGGTAAAAACCTCCATCAAGGAAGGAATTGATATTATTTTTGCCGGAGCCGGACTTCCTTTTGGCCTGCCCCAGTATCAGACTCCCGAATCCAGAACAAAGCTGGTGCCCATAGTCTCATCGGCCCGGGCGGCCAGGATCATGTGCAAGAAATGGCTTTCGCGCTTCGATTACCTCCCCGACGGTTTTGTAGTGGAAGGGCCCATGGCAGGGGGGCACCTGGGTTTCAAGAAAGAACAGCTGGATCTGCCGGAGTATAAGCTGGAAAATCTGGTGCAGGAGGTCGTGGCGGAAGTCAGACCTTTTGAGGAGGAGCACGGCCAGGCCATCCCTGTCATTGCTGCCGGGGGGATATATTCCGGGGAGGATATCTGTCGGTTTCTGCGCCTGGGAGCCTCCGGGGTTCAGCTGGGGACCCGCTTCGTGGCCACCCATGAGTGCGACGCGGATATGGCCTTCAAACAGTCATTTATTGACTGCACTGAAGAAGACCTGATGATAATAAAGAGCCCGGTGGGCATGCCCGGAAGGGCCATGCGCAATAAATTTCTTGAAGACGTGGAGCAGGGCGGGAAAAAGCCCTTTAAATGCATATTTCACTGCATAGTAACCTGTGATTATCAGAACAGCCCTTACTGCATAGCCTCTGCCCTGGCCAACGCCAAAAAGGGAAAACTGCACCGGGGATTTGCTTTTGCAGGCCAGACCGCCCACAGGATCAAGGAACTCACTTCCGTAGAGGAACTTATTAATTCTTTGCGCCGGGAGTATGTGCAAGCCTGCTCGTAATCATCCGGGGCCGATAATTCCGGTGATGACTTATTCCCCGGCCAGCACTTCTATGTCTGCTTTCTGAACGGTGGAGCCGCGGTACTTCACCAGAGGCTTGAACACTCTGGAAACCACCTGTTCGCCGGGCAGAAGTTCGTGGGTCAGTACGAATTCCGCCCTGGCCTCCATATCCTCCTTGTACTGCCTGCCTTCCAGGTCCACTATTTCATACCCTTTTTCCTTCAGCGCCTTGTAGGATCTGGATAAAGAGGCCTTGATGTCTCTGGTGGTTTCATCTTCTGCTGGCAGTTTTCTGGATCGCTTTACCAGTTTGTACAATTCATCGGCAAGGCTGAGGGCAAGAGTATGGTCTTTTTCCTGCGGCTCAACCCTGCCTTGTTCCCTTTCCTGCTGCAGTCCCGGTTCAGGCATTACCAGGGAAAGGTTTTCCAGGAGTTCAACCAGTTTCGAGTCCTGCAAAGCCTGTTGCTCCTGAAATTCATTGCGAATTTCGCGGCTGATATCTTCCACCTTTTTCTGCAGTTTTCTGCGGCCACGTCTGGCGCCTATTGCCCCTGCCAGCCCGGTGACTGCCAGCAGTAAAGCCAGAGCTAATGCACCTGCTGTGTACAGTGTGCGCTCCTCCATCACGTCTTCCAGTTGCTTAAGCCCGGCATCTGTTTCCTGGAGCCGGTCTGCAAGCCCCTGGTCGGTAAATTCAATCTCCCTGGATAATTCTGAAATCTTATCCTCGAGCTCGGCTTCAATCCGGTTAATTGTTTCCTGCTGATTTTGCAGTTCCTGCTGCATTTCAGAGGAAATACGCTCCAGTTGAGACTCCTGCTCAGATTTTATCTCGGACTCCATCTGGGTCAGGGATCTTTCAAAATCAGCCATTTTCTTTTGAATCTCGCCGAGTTCTCCGATCCGCTCCATCTGCTCTGAATACTCGGCATCGATCCCCGACAGCTGCTGAGACAGTTCCTGTAGCCTGACATCCACTCCTTCATGGGCATCTTCGATTCTTTCTACTGCCTGCTGCAAGCTGTTCTTGATCTCCTGCAGTTCTTCCAGAGAGGTTTCCGCCTGATCAAGACGTCCCTGCAGCTCTTGTATCATACCTTCCTGCTGCTCCAGGCCGGTTTCAATCTCCTGAATTTCCTGCCGGTGAATATCCAGGTACTCTCTGAACAGGCTGTGGTCACGGCTCAGCTGTTCTTCAATCTCGGAGAGCTTGCGGGAAATATCACGCTCCAGTGCGTGCATCTCATCTTCCAGCTGCATTACCCTTGTGGACTGCTGATCCATGAGCGCATCCCGCGAGTCCGGAGGTGATCCGTTCAGTTCTTCAGCGCCTGCCTCCCGGCCCTTTGTCTGTTGAGAGGCAAGAAACAATATTGTGCACATCAAGAACGGCAAAATTACTATAACAAACAGATGTCTTTTCATGTCATATCAACCTTATTATCTAAAGCGGGCTATGCCGGCAACTCAACAAAGAAAAGAGGTTTTTCACCGGCAAGTCACTGACATTCTTAGTCCCGCAGCCCCGGCAGTGTTATCCTGCATGATGTGAGCTTAAATCTTTAGCT
Organism: Desulfonatronospira sp.; assembly: GCA_003554505.1. Taxonomy (GTDB): domain Bacteria; phylum Desulfobacterota; class Desulfovibrionia; order Desulfovibrionales; family Desulfonatronovibrionaceae; genus Desulfonatronospira. The sequence continues at coordinate 3,329 of PWGS01000129.1, forward strand.
CTTCATGTGCAAACGACTTTTTGACTGTAAAAATCACTTTTATCATGCTCAAAGTGCAGGTCAGAAAAATATTGCTATTTCCTGCTCAGACAGTTAATTTATCCGGCTGTTTTCTCAATATTTTAAAAAATGGATGAACCAAGACATGAAAGAAATCAGGCAGAATGACTCCATCCGAAATATCGCCATTATAGCCCACGTGGACCACGGCAAGACCACCCTGGTGGACGCCATGTTCAGACAAAGCGGGGTTTTCAGGCAGGGACTGGAGGTGGAGGAAAGGATAATGGACTCCATGGACCTGGAGCGGGAAAGAGGCATCACCATCTCGGCCAAGAACTGTGCGGTAATGTGGAAGGGGGTCAAGATAAACATCATCGACACTCCCGGACACGCCGATTTCGGAGGAGAAGTCGAGCGCTCCCTGTCCATGGCTGACGGTGCGGTGCTGCTGGTGGACGCCTCGGAAGGTCCACTGCCCCAGACCAGGTTTGTTTTGAAAAAGACCCTGGAGGCCGGGCTGAAGATCATCGTGGCCATCAACAAGATCGACCGTAAGGACGCCCGCCCGGCCGAGGTCCTGGATGAAATCTACGATCTTTTCATCGATCTTGACGCCGGGGAGGAACAGCTGGATTTTCCTGTAATCTACTGTATGGCCCTGGACGGCATAGCCAGAAAAGATCTTTATGAAGACTCGGACAACCTGGATATTCTTTTTGATACCATCCTGGATTTTATCCCGCCTCCCTCTTTTGAACCGGACAAGCCGTTTCAGATGCTGGTGTCCGATCTGGGCTACTCGGATTACGTGGGAAGGCTTGCCGTGGGCAGGGTGTTCAACGGCCGGGCCAGGCAGAGCGATCAACTGGTTCGCCTGGGACCGGAAGGCAGCCAGGACATGTTGCGGGTGACCAAACTGCAGACCTATGCCGGGCAGGAACTGGTGGAAATAAGCGAGATACAGGC
>PWGS01000136.1 GCA_003554505.1 Desulfonatronospira sp.
CACATTTTGTGTGTACTCTTGTTCTGGCCATCGGTGTCGGGGTCGGTATCGGTATCGGCTTCCGGCTCGGAGAGCCTACAGCTCGGAGAGGTTCGATAGAAAACCGAAAAACAAAGTTGCGGTGGGGCGTTCCCCAACAGCTTCGATACCGACCCCGATTCCGATACCGACCCCGATAAAACCAATTATCATGGTGAACAGTTACCAAAAAAAAAGTGAAAGACATCCCTGAAACAGCATGTCTTCAAAACGACCCGGGAAAAACTGATATCGTAACAAACTGAATTAGAACAACAAACATAAAAGCAGACCAACAAAATCAAGGCTTGTCTTTTAGAGATGTAAAAAAACTTTTTTTGCTTGAAAAAAGACCGGGGTTTGTTTAAATGGTGTAAGTTTGTCTTTGCTATTAAAGTCTTTAGTACCATCTGCAGCATGGCGTAAAAGCACCTGTTTAGTTTTCATCCGGAAACGGCTCTTGTTCGCCGTTTCCCTGAAGAAAACCGGATAGATACGGTATATGCAGTCAGCTTGCCTGCTTTTCATCGATTCGTGTCAGAGGGTTGCTGCTATTCTTTAAAGCGCAAAGCAAACATTCAGACTTTTTCAGGAGAATTCAAAGCAAATGCTCAGCCCAGAAGAACAAAAAGCACAGAATATTATCCAGAAATTCATTTACGACAACATACCGGAGTACATCCTGGAAAATGCCCAGGAACTCTACTCTGAAAACGGTATTCACAAGATCAACGTCAATCAGAGGGATCCTTACCTGGACCTTGAAGGCAGGATCCAGGGAGAGGACTTTCAGGTATACAACTCCGAGATCGGGCTCAACCTGGAGAGTGAAACCATAAACTTTCACTGCAACTGCCCGGAGTCCTTTACTGGAATCTGCAAGCATATCGGGGCCACAGCTCTGAAGTTTCTTGCCGGCCTGAGAGAAGAAACAGGCGAAGACATGCCCGTCACCAGAACTGAATGGCGGCACACTTTTCGCATGTATTTCGCCACCGAACTGGAGCCCGAGCCCGGTCAGCATTACCTGGTATACAGGTTTTTCCCGGAGCCCGAGCGCCTGCAGGTGGAATTCTACCGGGCCAGACAGAACAAAAACGGGCTTTCATCGGGGCTCAACCCCGTTACCCTGGAGCAGATAATCCGCAATCCCAACTGGTGCGAAATAGCCCCTCAGCTCCCCGACGTGGTAACCCAGATTGGATATTCTCTGGATTATTTCGGGCACAGGGTGGAAATACCTCCCGGTCTTATGACCTGGTTTTTCTGGACCATAAGGAAGGAATATTATCTGTTCTGGGAAGACACGGAGCAGCCGGTGCGCGTGGAAACCACGCCCATGCGCCTGCAGCTTAGCCCCAGGCTTTCAGATGAGGGCCTGGGATTCGACATTATGCTTGGACGCGAAGGCAAGCTGCCCTTTTCCATCTCCGGGGAGAAGGTGTTTTTCTACGGCCAGCTGCCATTGTGGGTCTGCTGGAAAAACAGCTTCTACCCGGTGCAGACCGGGCTTAATCCCTCCCTGGTGCAGGAGCTGGTCTCAGAGGGGCCTGTCATTCCACACAGTGAAATTTCTGAATTCCTGGACAGGGTGTGGACCAGGATTCACACCTCTGACCTTTACGGCCACGAGGAATTCCTGGAGCGCATGTCTCCCATATTTGTACCCGCCAGGTTCAACCCCAAGCTTTACCTTGACGAGGAAGGCAGCCTTCTCACACTTCAGATCCAGAACGTCTATGAGACGGAACACGGAGAAGTCACCCTGCCCGGCCCCAACCAGGATCTGCAGACCGGGAGCTACCAGTTCGAGGGCAAGTCCTTTCTGGTGCGCAGGGAGCAGGACAAGGAGGAAGAGCTCCTGTCCAGCCTGCAGAACATCGGCTTCCAATCCAGAAACAACAACATGTGGTTTCTGGAGCCTGAAGAGGCCATTACCTTTCTGCTGGATTCATATCCCAGGCTCGTGGAACAGTACCGGGTATACGGAGAAAAGAACCTGACCAGGTACCGGGTAAGGCTGAGTCCCCCCAACGTGGTGGCCAAGGTGGAAACTTCCAAGGATGACAAATGGTTCAACCTGGATATAAATGTGGAATACGACGATATCCGGGTGCCCATAGAAAAAATCTGGAAGGCCTGGATCCAGGGCAAGCGCTATATTCAGCTGAAGGACGGCTCATACACCAGCCTGCCTGAATCCTGGATCAAAAAGCTGGAGCACAAGCTCCAGACCATGGGGCTGGATCCTCAAAAAGCCCCCAAAAAGAAGTTCCAGAACCATGAAGTACCCGTCCTGGAAAACATACTTGAGGACATCGACAATGTTCAGGCGGACTCATTCTGGGACGAACTGCGGGAAAAAATCCATTCTTTCAAGGAAATCAGGCAGATTGATCCCCCTCAGGGTCTTGACGCCGAACTGCGTCCTTATCAGCAGCAGGGCCTGAGCTACCTGAACTTTCTCTACGAGTACCGTTTCGGAGGTATACTGGCCGATGAAATGGGTCTGGGCAAAACCATCCAGACCCTGGCCTTTTTACAGAAGCTGAAGGAAAACGGCAAGAAAGGCCCCTCCATGATAGTGGTCCCTACTTCTGTTCTGACCAACTGGGAACGCGAGGCCCAGAAATTCGTACCCTCCATGCAGCGCCTGCTCATCTATGGCTCCAGACGCTCGGGCATGTTCAAGAAGATAAAAAAATCCGACCTGATCATTACTACTTACGCCCTGCTGCGCCGGGACCTGGAAGAGCTCCGGGAGCATGAATACAATGCCGTTATCCTGGACGAAGCCCAGAACATCAAAAACCCCAATACAATAACCGCCCGCTCTGTCCGCAAGCTCCAGGCGGATTTCAAGCTGTGCCTGTCCGGGACACCCATTGAAAACAACCTGCTGGAACTCTGGTCCCTTTTCGAGTTTCTCATGCCGGGTTTCCTGGGATCGCAGCACGCCTTTCAGAAAGGTTTTGTAAAACCCATCAAGGACGGGGACGAAGAAAGCCTTGGCTACCTGCGCAACCGGGTGAAACCCTTCATAATGCGCCGGACCAAGACCGAGGTGGCCAGGGAACTGCCTCCCAAGGTGGAGAACGTATACTTCAGCGCCCTGATGGATGATCAGCTGGACCTCTACTCCGCCCTGGCCAAAAAGCTCAAGGAGCAGGTCATGCAGAGAGTGGACGAAAAGGGTATCTCCGCCAGCCAGATGTCCATACTGGACGCCTTGCTCAAGCTGCGCCAGATATGCTGCCACCCAAGGCTCCTGCGGCTGAATATGCCCGGGCTGAACAACAACATTCCCTCGGGAAAATTCGAAGCCTTCAAAGACCTAACCACCAACATTATCCAGGACGGACACAAGGTCCTGGTGTTCTCCCAGTTTGTCCAGATGCTGCATATCATCCGTTCCTGGCTGAATATGAACGATATCCCCCATGCCTACCTGGACGGTTCCAGCAAGGACCGCCTGGAACAGGTGGATCTGTTCAACAACGACCCCGACATCCCGGTTTTTCTCATCTCGCTTAAGGCCGGGGGTACAGGGATTAACCTGACAGCTGCCGACTATGTCATCCATTATGATCCCTGGTGGAACCCGGCGGTGGAAAACCAGGCCACGGACAGAACGCACCGCATAGGTCAGACCAAACAGGTCTTTTCCTACAAGATGATCTGTGAAAACACCGTGGAAGAAAAGATCCTCAAGCTCCAGGAACAGAAAAAGGGCGTTGCCGAAGCGGTCATCCCCGGACAGAACGCCTGGAAATCCCTGACCCGGGACGACCTGGAAATGCTTTTTGAAGTATAATGCACATCGTACTCTATCAGCCCCGGATACCTCCCAATACCGGGGCTATAGCCAGATTATGCGCCGCCACCCGGACTCCGCTTCACCTGGTGGGCCCCCTGGGATTCAGCCTGGATGACAAGTATCTTAAGAGGGCCGGGCTTGATTACTGGGAACACGTAAAACTGACGCACTGGAAGAACTGGGAGGAATACAGGCAGCACCTGGACAAGAACCACAGACTGATAATGACCAGTGCCAGGCAGGGTATAAATTATACCCGGCACTCCTACTCCTTCCAGGACCACCTGGTTCTGGGTCCCGAGACCTGGGGGCTCCCTGATAAAATCACCTCCCAGGCTGACCATCTTGTTAGAATACCCATCTGGGGGGAAGTCAGAAGCCTCAATCTCTCCAATGCCGCCGGAATAATTCTCTACGAGGGCTACAG
>PWGS01000120.1 GCA_003554505.1 Desulfonatronospira sp.
AGGGATTATGAAACTAGGTCGAAGGGAATTTATTAAACTTTCGGCGACTGCGACCGCTGTGACCGCTTTTGCCGGTCTCGGCATGAATCTGCAGCCGACCACGGCCAAAGCCCAGTTGCTGCAAATCCACTGGGCCAAGGAAACCACCAGCATCTGCTGCTACTGTTCAGTGGGCTGCGGCGTGCTGGTTCACACCGAAAAAGCCGGTTCCGGACGCTGCATCAACATTGAGGGCGACCCGGACCATCCCATCAACGAAGGTTCCCTGTGCGCCAAGGGAGCCTCTCTCTTTCAAGTGCCGGAAAACGAAAACCGGATCACCAAAGTCATGTACCGTGCCCCCTACACCGACAAGTTTGTGGAAGCCCCCTGGGGCTGGGCATTGCAGCGCATCGCTGAGAAAGTCAAGGAAGCCCGGGATGAGACCTTTGTCCAGAAGAACGACAAAGGCCAGGTGGTCAACCGCACCGACGGCATAGCCCATTGCGGCTCCGCCGAAATCGAGAACGAGGAAAACTGGTACCTGCAGGCGATGCAGCGCGCCCTGGGCCTGGTGTATATCGAGCACCAGGCGCGTATCTGACACAGCGCCACTGTTGCGGCTCTGGCAGAGTCGTTCGGACGCGGCGCTATGACCAATCACTACAACGACCTCATGAACAGTGATTGCATTCTCATGATGGGGGCCAACCCCGCGGAAAACCATCCCATTTCCTTCAAGTGGGTCATGAAGGCCAAGGAAAACGGCGGCAAGATACTCAGCGTGGATCCCCGCTACACCAGAAGTTCTTCCAAGGCAGACCTGTATGTACCCATGCGCTCTGGAACAGACATCGCCATTCTGGGCGGTATGATCAAGTACATCCTGGACAACAATCTGTACTTTGAAGAATACGTCAAGAACTACACCAATGCCAGCTTCCTGGTAAACCCTGACTTCGGCTTCAAGGATGGCCTGTTCACCGGCTGGGATGCAGACAAGACGCAATATGACAAGGATACCTGGTCCTTTCAGCTGGATGATGACGGCATCCCCAAAAAGGATCCCACCCTTCAGGACCCCAACTGTGTGTATCAGCTTCTCAAGAAACACTTTGAGCGCTATACCCTGGACAAGGCCTCCGAGACATCTGGAGCACCCAAGGACAAGCTGGAAGAGTTCTACAAGATGTATGCAACCACAGGAGCTTCAGACAAATCCGGGACCATCATGTACGCCATGGGCTGGACCCAGCATTCTGTGGGCGTACAGATCATCCGCACCATGGCCATGATCCAGCTCCTGCTGGGCAACGTTGGTGTGGCCGGCGGCGGAGTAAACGCCCTGCGCGGAACCTCCAACGTACAGGGATCCACGGACCAGGCCCTGCTGTACCACATTATTCCGGCATACATGCCCACCCCCAGGGGCAACCTGGCCAGTCTGGACGATTACAATGCCACCACGCCTTCCACCAATGACCCCAAAAGCGCCAACTGGTGGCAGAACCGGCCCAAGTACATGGCCAGCCTGCTCAAGGCCATGTATCCTGACGCAGACCCCAAAAACAGCTACAACTGGCTGCCCAAGCTGGATGAAGGCCAGGACGCTTCCTGGCTGGTGCTTTTCGACCACATGCTGCAGGGCAAGTTCAAGGGTTATTTTGTCTGGGGCCAGAATCCGGCCGCCAGCGGAGCCAACTCCTCCAAGACCAGAGAGGCCCTGAGCAAGCTGGACTGGATGGTGGTGGTCAATGTCTTCGACAATGAGACCGCCTCTTTCTGGAAAGGACCGCATGTGGATCCAGGCAGGGTCAAGACCGAGGTATTTGTCCTGCCTCCTGCTGTCTTCTGCGAAAAGGAAGGCTCTGTATCCAACTCCGGCCGCTGGATCCAGTGGCGTTACCAGGGCCCCAAGCCTCCTGGACAGTGTGCCCGTGACGGGGACATCATGCTCGAGCTGTTTACCAGGATCCGGGACCTGTACAAAAAGAACGGGGGAGTATTTGCAGATCCCATTATGAACCTCAACGAAAAGGATATCGCCAAAGAGGGCAAGCAGTTCCCCGAGAGGTTTGACGTGCAGAAAGTAGCTAAGCTCATGAGCGGCTACGATGTCAACACCGGTAAACAGGTTGCCAACTTTACCCAGCTCAAGGACGATGGATCCACCGCCTGCGGCAACTGGCTGCACAGCGGAGCCTGGACTGAAGACGGCAACCTGATGGCCAGACGCGACAAGACCCAGACCGATATGCAGGCCAACATCGGCCTGTTCCCCAACTGGTCCTTCGCCTGGCCGGTGAACAGGAGAGTACTGTACAACCGGGCCTCTGTGGACCAGGACGGACAACCCTATGCACCGCACAAAGCGGTCATCAAATGGGAAGACGGCGGGTGGAAAGGAGATGTTCCCGACGGCGGATGGCCGCCCAGCGAGAAGCATCCCTTCATCATGCGGGCCGAAGGCCACGGACAGCTCTTCGGACCGGGTCTGGCTGACGGACCGTTTCCGGAGCACTACGAGGCCATGGAATGCCCCTATGAGGAGCACCCCTACTCTGCTCAGCTGCATAATCCCACTGCCCTGTACTTCGAGGAGGAGCTGGAATATCATGCTGTATGCGATCCACGCTACCCCTTTGTAGGTACCACTTACAGGGTGTGCGAGCACTGGCAGACCGGGATCATGTCCCGCTGGCTGCCCTGGCTGCTGGAAACCATGCCTCAGAACTTTGCGGAGATCGATCCGGAGCTGGCCAGACTCAGGGAGATCAAGAGCGGAGACAAGGTCATACTGGAAAACCTGCGCGGCCAGATCGAATGCATAGCTATTGTCACTCCGAGGCTGCAGCCCCTGCAGAGCATGGGGCAGACCCTGCATCAGGTGGGCACCACCTGGCACTTCGGCTGGGTTCCCCCCAAAGACGGCGGCGATTCAGCCAACCTGCTGACTCCGTCCGTTGGTGACCCCAATACCGGCATCCCGGAGACCAAGACCTTTATGGTCAACATCCGCAAAAAATAAGGAGGGCTGATTTATGGGTAAAGGATTTTTTATAGATTTGACCAAATGCACGGCCTGCCGGGGTTGTCAGGTGGCCTGCAAGCAGTGGCACAAGCTGCCTGCTGAGGACACTCACAACTGGGGCTCATACCAGAATCCAGAGGACCTGTCCTTTGTCACCTACAAGCTGGTACGCTTTGAGGAACTAGCGGAAAACGGTCAGATGAAAGACTGGCTGTTCTTCCCGGATCAATGCCGCCATTGTATTGAACCCCCATGCAAGATGGTGGGGGATATGGACGATGATCAGGCTATCCTGCAGGACTACGATACCGGCACGGTAATGTTCACCGGCAGGACTAAGAACCTGTTCCCGGACGAGATCCGCCAGTCCTGTCCCTACGACATCCCCAGGGCTGATGAAGAGACAGGAGTCATCTCCAAGTGCGACATGTGCTTTGACCGGGTCATAAACGGCATGCTCCCGGCATGTGTGCTTTCCTGTCCCACCGGGGCCAAGCATTTCGGCGACCTGGAGGACATGAAGGCCATGGCCGAGGAGAGGCTGGCTGAAGCAAAAAAGATATATCCCGATGCAGTTCTGGGCGACCCCAATGCTGTGCGCGTGATATATCTCTTCCAGACCCGTCCGTCCAGCTACTACCACTCTGCAGTGGCCAGCCTGCACGGCCCCAGGCGTTTTACACGCAAAGAGGCATTTGCCAGGCTGTTTAGAAACAACAGGCCCAGAGTATAAACCATAACTAAAGGGGCCGGAACTTGATTCCGGCCCCAGCCCCCCGCGCAGGAAAGCGCTTCCGGTGCTTTCCTGCCCTCGGGGGTCAATATCTTCCACATTTTTCACCGCCTGCCATATCCATCCTTTTTCCTTGTCAACCAAGCATGAATGACTGCATGCCCCCTGAGAGTGAAGTGGATCTCCCTTTTTTCTTTTTCTTGCCTTCATGTCCCTTAATGCCCTTCATGGTTAAACCTATGTTAAACCTATTTTGCCTTTCAACCCTGAAATGTCAGGTCTTGCATTATGTACACCCTTGACCTTACTGACCGGCAGGCCACTGATTCCGCGGACCAGAACTATACTTGCATGGGCTTTATTTTATGGCTATAGAAGACTGACTCTATGATAGACAAGAGCAATATCATCCCGGCCATACTTGAGCGTCTGGAAAATCTTCCCCATGGTCATTACCTGGATATGCGCACCTACAAGCGCAACCGCTACCTGCTCCTGGTGAAAAA
>PWGS01000225.1 GCA_003554505.1 Desulfonatronospira sp.
ATATGCCGCCAGGACCATCCGGCCCAAAATTCACAGGCAGCTGGAGGAGTTTCTTGAAGACTACCCGGATGTTAAGCCCCATCCATATCCAGCCCAGGCCGGGACCGGGGTTGATCCGGACAGGCTGTTGCAGGAGATGGATCTGGACAAGACCTTAACACCTGTGCGGTGGGTGAATCCCGGCCCTGCCGGTGCCGGCGAAGTCCTGGATGATTTCATGGCCCACAGGCTCTCCCTGTACCATGAGCAAAGAAACGACCCCAATATGCAAGCCCTGTCCAACCTGTCCCCTTATCTGCACTTTGGACATATAAGTGCTCAGAGAGTAGCCCTGCAGGTCAAGAAGCAGCTTGAAACTCCAGTACAGTCACGGGAAGCATTCCTGGAAGAGCTGATTGTGCGCAAGGAGCTGTCGGACAACTTCTGCCACTACAATCAAAACTACGACAATTTCCAGGGGCTGCCCGCCTGGGCGCAAAAGACTCTGGACAAACACCGCAATGACAGCAGGGATTATCTCTATGAACCCCAGGCGTTGGAACAGGGCCTGACCCATGATCCTCTCTGGAACGCGGCCCAGACTGAAATGGTCAAAAGCGGCAAGATGCATGGCTACATGCGCATGTACTGGGCCAAAAAAATCCTGGAATGGAGCAGAAGCCCTGAACAGGCCATTGACACGGCCATTTACTTAAATAACAAGTATGAGCTTGATGGAAGAGATCCCAATGGTTATACAGGTATATTATGGTCCATCGGAGGAGTACATGACCGGGGCTGGAAAGAAAGAAAGATTTTTGGAACTGTGAGATACATGAGTTATAATGGCTGCAGACGCAAGTTCAATGTGGATGCCTACATCCAGAAATGGATATAAACAGACAGGGAGAAAGCCATGAAATATTTTATTCTCGGCGGAACCGGCTTTGTGGGAAAACAGCTCCTGGATTTTCTCCTTGATCAGGGCGAAGAAGTCACAGCCCTGGTTCGGGATGAATCCAAGATAAAGGCCACATCGCCAAAGCTCAAACTGGTCCAGGGCGACCCCCTGAAAAAGGGAGACTGGCAAAAGCGGGTAAGCGAGGCGGACGTGATCATCAACCTGGGGGGTTCCCCGGTGATGACCAGGTGGAACGACAAGTCCAAAAAACTCATCGAATCCAGTCGCGTGGATTCCACCAACAACGTAGTGGCGGCCATGAAGGACCTGGAGCCCAGGACTTTCATCTGTGCCAATGCAGTGGGATACTACGGACCAAGGAGCGATGAACGGGTGGATGAGAATACCGGACCGGGAAATGATTTTCTGTCCCACGTGGCCGTAAAATGGCAGGAAGCGGCCCAGGCCGCTGAAAAACTCGGGCACCGGGTGGTTGTATCCAGGTTTCCGGCAGTGCTTGGACCCGGAGGAGGGGCCATGGCCCAGATGCTTCCCGTATTCAGGCTCGGCCTGGGCGGCAAACTGGGCAGCGGCAGGCAGTGGTTTCCCTGGGTGCATATCCTGGACCTGGTCCGGGCGCTGCATTTCATGAGCGCAAAAGAGGACATATCCGGCCCAGTCAACGTATGCGCCCCTCAGGAAATAACCAATAAAGACTTTACCCGGGCCATGTCCAGGGTGCTCAAAAGGCCTGCCTTTTTCAAAGTGCCCGGACTGGCCTTAAAGATCATTTACTGCGAAGTGGGAAACATGCTCCTCACTGGTCAGCGCTGCGTCCCTGCAGTTTTGCAGAAGGCCGGATTCGAGTACAGGTTCCCAGAGATAGAAAAGGCCCTGGCCGATATTGTCAAGAAGTGACTTTTAAGCAACACAGCTTTACTGGACGCGACTGCAAAAAGTCCTTTTTTTCAGTCGCAGGAGTCAGGAGATAGAAATCAGTAAAAACAAAGAGTTATAGAATTGGCTTGTTCCTGAATTCTTAATTGCCTGACTTTTTGCAGTCCCATCATCTTAGAGTGTTTTTGGTTCATTAAATTAATTCAGATATTGGTATCAATCAAATAGATCATTCAAACCATCCCTTTCCTGTTGAAAACCAGGCTGATCCCTCTCAGTCATAAATGGTTCGTCATGTTTTTTTAAATTTTCTTCCCAAATACTCCATACCGATTCATCATTAGGCATTATCAAAACTCCTTCCGTTGAGAAACTTATTTTTATATTTATACACTTCACTTCCTTCGAATCGATAAGTCTTGCTCTCCCGGGTCGGACCTGACTATTTATCAGGGAGAAGCTGCAGTCTGCTGGAAACTGTTGTGGACAAATCGTGAGTTAGGCCTCTTTGAAAATTGCTTCTTCGACCGGTTTTGAAAGTACAACTGTGACAAAAAGTTCCTTTGGGAATAAATAATCCTCGCCAGACTCGTCAATTACGCGGATTTGCTGATGGTTTTCAGCTTTTGGATCAGGAATTGCCTCGTAGATTTTTCTCGCTTCTAACGAAGCTTCATATCCCTTATTTTTTATACAAATCACTGATTGGTTTTCCATAATATCCCCTCCTGGAAATCAATCCAAGTACCTCTTGATCTTAAATTCTTTTTTACCAATGCCATGACATTCATACCAATGTTATTACCCATTTCATGCTTGGTATGTTTTGGGCAATAAAGGCGGATTTTTACCCATTTCATGCCTGGCTTGATTTGGGTAAAATGCTATTTGCAGGTCTGTGAAAAACTGTGTTTGAAAATAAACAGCGCAGCCAGGGCCAGTGCCAGGCAGCCGGCGAAAATAAAGCTGTATGCCCCGGACTGGTCCTGACCCAGGACATCAAGAAACATTCCCGCCGAGGCCGTGCCCAGGGCTCCGGATACAAAAAAGACCAGGTTGAAAACCCCCATTCCAAGCCCAACGCGACCGTCGGGAAGAGTCCCGGACACAGCGCCTGCCAGTGAAGAATGGATAATGGTAAAGCCAGAGTTGGCCACGATGAGGCACAAAGCGCTTACTACCGGGCTCTGGCCGGCGGTTAAAATAATAAGGCCGAATCCTGTCATCAGGATCAGAAAACCTGTCCTGACCACTGGAGCAGCTCCGCAGCGATCCACGAACCTGCCGGCAACCAGACCGGCCAGGGCTGCGCTCATGGCTCCGGGAAATAGATACAGCCCGATATGCAGAGTGGGCATGTCATAGATATGCCTGAACATAAGAGGCATAAGAAAAAAAGTGGCGAATATTGTGCCCATGGCCAGCAGAGCGGTGAGAAGTCCGTGCAGATAGCCGGGGCTTCTAAGCAGTTCCGGAGATACAAATGGATAAGAAATAGAAATGATGCGCCTTGCAAAAAGGGTCCCCAGAACCAGCGCCGGCAGCAGCAGCCACCACATAACCAGGTTGACCATGAACAGCAGGCAGCCCACAGTACCCGCCAGTAAAAGTGCGCCCGGCAGGTCCAGGGGCTTGCGCACAAGATCGTTCTGTCTGGGAAGGGCCCTTCTAAGCAGGTAAATGGAGGGCAAAAGAAGCAGGGGCATGAGAAAGAGATAATTCCAGTGCAGGTATCCGGCGATAAGCCCCCCTATAATGGGGCCTATGCCCAGACCGAAAGCCACGGTGGAGGCGATGAGACCCAGCAGGCGTCCCCGGATATGCACCGGGACATACACAGTGGCCAGCACCATGGACAGGGCCGGAATCCCCGAAGCCCCGGCCGCCTGGATCATACGCGCGGCCACCAGCATATGGTAGGAATCTGTAAAAAAACCCAGAAGGGACCCCAGGCAGAATATCAAAAGGCCTGCAGTAATGAGATCTCGAAGGTGAAATCTCTGCCCCAGCCTGGCGTACATGACGGAACCAAAGGCAAAGATCACAATGTAGGCTGTAACCACCCAGCTGACCATAGCCGGAGATACAGCGTAGTCCGCAGCAATGTCCGGGACGGCCAGATTGAAGGTCACCCCGTTCAGGACCGATAAAAAAATAGTCAAAGACAGAAGCGGGGCTATGTACAGGCGCACCTGTCTGGGCTCAAGATCCATGGCAACTCCGGCTAATCAAATGCTGCCGGACGTTGCGGATCCATAAGGCAGGCTCTTACATGTTCAAGGTGGCGCTCATTGGTGCGGTTGGAGGAAAGAACAGGCAGATCGTCAAAATCAAAAAAATCCACCGCGGAAGTCTCGGGACTGGTCCGGGCATGGCCTCCGGTTATGCGGCACATGAAGACAATCTTGTAGGCATGGAAAAA
>PWGS01000085.1 GCA_003554505.1 Desulfonatronospira sp.
GGAGGAGATACATGCGGCCATTAAAAGTATACAACGTCATACCCAAGCTGCCCAAGGAACTGGCCCCGTTGTGGGAACTGGCCTTTAATTTCTGGTTTTCATGGAAACACGAGATCAGTGAGCTCTTCAGCCGGATTGATTACCAGCTATGGTACAAAAGCGGCCAGAACCCGGTGAAGTTTTTGAATCTTCTTTCCCGGGAGACCCTGGAGGAGCTGGCAGCGGATGAGTTTTTCCGGGACAGGCTCCACCAGGTAAAGGCCAGTCTGGATACTTATAAAGCCAGCACCAAGACCTCTTTCGAATTCGAGAAAAGCGGCGGAGAACCCGTTGTGGCTTATTTCAGTGCCGAGTACGGTATCAGCCTTTCCCTGCCCATTTATTCCGGGGGGCTCGGTGTTCTTGCAGGCGATCATCTCAAGTCCGCAAGTGATCTAAATCTCCCTCTGGTGGCCATCGGCATGTGTTACCAGAACGGTTATTTCCGCCAGTATCTTACCAATGACGGCTGGCAGCAGGAAAGATATCCGGTGAACGATTTCGAACAGATGCCCCTGACCCTGGTCAAAAACAAGGACGGCAGTCCCCTGACCGTTCAGGTTGATTTGGTGGAGCGCAAAGTCAGCATGCGGGTCTGGAAAGCCAATATCGGCCGCATCGATCTGTACTTGCTGGACACCAATATCAGCGATAATGATCCTCATGACCGGGGGATAACAGCCCAGCTTTACGGTGGAGACTGGGAAATGCGGATCCAGCAGGAAATTGTTCTGGGCATTGGAGGCTTAAGGGCCATGCATGCCATGGGACTGAATCCCCGGGTGATCCACATGAATGAAGGTCACTCCGCCTTTGCCGGCCTGGAGAGAATAAAGCTTTTCATGCAGGACCACGGCATGTCTTTTGAAGCTGCAACCGAGCTGGTGGCTTCAAGCAGCGTCTTCACCACCCATACTCCTGTACCCGCGGGCAACGACCGTTTCGCCCCGGACCTGATGCACAAATATTTTGAACCCTATGCCCGGGAACTGGGCCTGGCCTTCAAGGTCCTCATGGCCCTGGGCAGGGAGGATCCACGGGATGACCAGGAGCATTTCTGCATGACAGTGCTGGCTCTGCGTCTTTCCCGTTTCAACAACGGGGTCAGTCAGCTGCACGGCAAGGTTTCCAGAAACATGTGGAAAAAGGTCTGGCCCCAGTACCCCGTTGATGACGTGCCCATCGGGGCTATTACCAACGGTATCCATATCCCTACATGGATAGCCCCGGATATGTCCTATCTCTTTGATCGCTACCTGGGGTCCGACTGGAGGGAGGACCCGGATTGCCAGAGGGTCTGGAAGCAATCCCAGGCCATACCCGACTCCGAACTCTGGAGAACCCATGAGCGGCTCCGTGAAAGACTGGTGGATTACGTGCGCTACAGGCTCAAGGAACAGACCGTGGCCCGCGGCGGTCGGCGCAGCGAGCTGCACCTGGCCGAAGAAGCCCTGGATCCAAGTGCCCTGACCATAGGTTTTGCCCGCAGATTCGCCACCTATAAAAGGGCCAACCTGCTTCTGACCGATGTCAAAAGACTTCTGGAAATCGTCAATCACGAAAAATATCCGGTTCAGTTCATATTTGCAGGCAAGGCCCACCCCAAGGACGTGGAAGGCAAGAAGATCATCCAGCAGATTGGGCAGCATGCCCGGGATGCAGACCTGAGCCATCGCCTGGTTTTTCTTGAAGATTACGATATGGAGATTGCCGGCTACATGCTCCAGGGCTGCGATGTGTGGCTGAACAATCCCAAACGCCCCCTGGAGGCCTGCGGTACCAGCGGCATGAAGGCCGTGGCCAACGGGGTGCTCAACTTCAGCACCCTGGACGGCTGGTGGGACGAGGCCTATACCACGGACAACCGCTACGGATGGGCCATAGGCATGGGGGAGAACTATTCCGACCAGGAATACCAGGACCTGGTGGAGAGTCACTATCTTTACAACGTCCTGGAAAAGGAAATCGTGCCCACCTTTTATGACCGCAGGCACGGCAGCCTGCCCACTGAATGGGTGCGCAAGATGAAAAACGGGCTGCGGGATCTGGCCCCGCAGTTCAGTTCGCACCGCATGGTTGAAGACTATGTGGAGACTGCGTATCTCCCGGCCTACAAGAACTTCATGGCCCTGGAAAAGAAAAACTTTGAAAAGGCCAAGTCCCTGGCGCAGTGGAGAATGGATCTCATGACCAAGTGGGGCAGCGTCCAGATCCGCAATGTCCAGGCAGCGGCTGAGGATGAACTGTATGTCGGGGACGAAATAACAGTACGCGCCGAAATAGATGTCAACGGCCTGTCGACCGATGACATCCAGGGGGAAATATACGCCGGAGACGTGGACATGGACGGCAATTTTCTGAGCCGCAAGACGGTCCTCATGCAGCAGCAAAAAAAGCTGCAGGACGGCTGGATCCTTTACCAGGGCAAGCTGGAAACATTCCAGACCGGGCGTTTCGGCTATACCGTACGTATCCTGCCTCACCACTCCCTGCTGCTGGATCCCCACTGCCTGGGTCTCATACACTGGGCATGAGGGGCATGGAGCATGGAGCATGGGGCATGGAGCATGGGGCATGGAGCACGGGGTATGGAGCCCCGGTGAAACTTCTGTCTGCGACAAAAAGCCCTCCACTTCCTTAAAGAGCATGCGTTCCAGAAAATACCGGGCAGACCTGCTGCTGCATGAACATGGCCTGGCTGAATCCAGGGAAGCAGCCAAGAGGCTGATCATGGCCGGGCAGGTCTACCTGAGCCTGGAGGACCGGGAAATCCGGGGGGAAAAGCCGGGACAGGCACTGCCGGCAGACTCGGTCTTAAGGGTGCAGCAGCCTGAGCGTTTTGTAAGCCGGGGCGGGGAAAAGTTTCTGGGCGCTCTGGAAGATTTTGAAATCAGGGTGCAGGGCAGGGTCTGCCTGGATGTGGGCGCTTCTACGGGCGGCTTTACGGACTGCATGCTGCAGATGGGAGCGCTTCGGGTTTACGCCCTGGACGTGGGCACAGGGCAGCTGCACTGGAAACTCAGGCAGGATCCCAGGGTGGTCTGCCTGGAACGGATAAATATCCGCAAGGCCCCGGCCTCCCTTTTGCCGGAAAAGGTCCACCTGGCCGCCATAGACTGCTCCTTTATCTCTCTTAAGCAGGTCATGCCCTGCGTGATGCCTTTTCTGCTGCAGGAGGCGCTGGTAATCGCCCTGGTCAAGCCCCAGTTCGAGGTGGGCAGGGGACAGACCGTAAAGGGAGTGGTCAGATCTTTCGAGGCTGCAAGCAGGGCTGTGCAGGGTGTAATTGATGCAGTCACCGGGGAGCTGGATCTTGTGCTCAAGGGCTGGACCCTTTCCCGGATAAAGGGACCCAGGGGCAACCAGGAGCATCTGGTCTGCTTTGGCCATGAGTCTTTTACCCGTTAAGCCTGCCATGAATGATACTCCCAGAACAGACAGAAGAAAGCTAAGGATAAAGGAAGTCCTTTGCAGAAGGCAAAGAGACCTGACCCTGGTCATGAACAATATCCATGACCCGCACAATGTCTCAGCCATCCTGCGCAGCTGTGACGCCTTTGCAGTCCCGGATGTGCATCTTTTATACGTGGGCCAGCCCTTTCCGGAGGTGGGCAGAAAATCCTCCGCCTCGGCCCGCAAGTGGGTCAGGCGCATAAGACACAGGGATGCCGGGGAGATGGTGCACAGGCTGGAGGGGCAGGGCCTTTGCCTGATACGCACCGGGTTCGGGCCGCAGTCCATATCACTGCCGCAGTGGGATTTTACCCGGCCTACAGCGGTGATACTCGGAAACGAGCACAGCGGGGTCCAGGAAGACCTGGAACAGATGGTGGCTCAGGAAATATACATCCCCATGCAGGGCATGGTTCAAAGCCTGAATGTCTCCGTGGCGGCGGCTGTTATTCTATACGAGGCCTTCAGGCAGAGGCACCAGGCCGGACTCCTGGAAGAAAGGGCCTTGCCCGGGAACAGACAGGATGAATTATACCATGAATGGATCCAGAAATAAAAAGGGCAATATTTATCTTATCGGACCCAGGGCCAGCGGAAAGACCACCCTGGCCGGGGAACTGGCCCGAAGAACCGGTTTGACCCCGGTGGATACGGACGAAATGCTGCAGCAGGAGCAGGGCC
>PWGS01000064.1 GCA_003554505.1 Desulfonatronospira sp.
ACAATAAAGCGTTTTTCACAGTCAGGAAAATCAGGCTCATTTTCCAGTATGAACTTGAGGTTGTCCCTGGATTGACCTTTGCGATGTCTGGGGACCAAGTCATTGCCGATTATGCGGTAAAGAACGAAGGTTTCAGGCTCACTGGCCAGAAAGCTGGCAGCATACTCTTGCTTGATTCCGGCTAAATCCTGCTTTGGAGGAGGGCCTCTATCAAGTTTCAGCCTGGGAACAGCCTCTGAGACTGTCTGTTTAAAAAAGAACCTGGTCACGCGCTGATAAAGCCAGACTGTTCCAGGGATATAGCTGACAAGCTTTTTAAATTCGTTCCAGTAGTTCATATTTTTTATTTGTGCAGTTTCACAAAACTTCGCGTCTGTATTTTTTTATTTGTGCAGAAAAGGTGTCGCGGGGGCTGTCCCCAGGCCGATTGCGGCATCACCTGAATGATTACGAGACAGGGGTTTAGCAGGGGCAAAAAAACATACCTGCTTAAGTACTTCCAGAGGCAGGCCTTGAAAGTACCTTGTTAATAGTTGTCAATGCCGCCTTATAAGTACCCTTGCTGATCTCTTTTTCCAGTTTGCGGCAGCTGTTGACCAGGTAAAGCCGGTCCAGATCCAGGCCTTCCGGGGTGTCACTCCGGCTTTCTTGAACAACTCCAAGGAGCTGGCCAAGCCTTTTTTGATCAAAGGGCATGACGGCGCCCAACGGTTCCAGAGTCCACCTGCCCCAGGTCATGACCAGGACATCATGGTCTTCAGTCTGTACCGTGTTTTTTACAGTCAGGTCCGGGTTGTGAATAAAACAAGGCATTGACTTGAGCATGCTTTGAATCCCGGGGAGCCGTTCCAGAAAATTGTTCAGCCGGCTTTCTTCTTCCGGGGTGTCCACAGCAATCCATATCCTGCCAACAAATTCGCGGTCGAGGATTTCATGCAGGGTCTTGTGCGATGCCCGGTAGGCCTTTACCAGTTCCGGTGGAGGCTTAATGGAACAATAGTATTCCAACAGTTCATCATGCAGGCTTCTCCACTTTTTTCCAGGTACAGGCTCACCCAGGCCGTATTCAAGGACCTGACAAACAAAAGGTTCCCGGGTGTACCTGGTGACCAGGGCCGGAGCTTTCAACTCGTCCCGGGATACCCGGGTAAAGAGATAGTCTTCATTTTCAAACAGTTGAGCAGATTGCCGCGGAAAAACCTGCTTTTGAAAAAAAGCCTCGTGGAGTGAATCCTGTTTGGCTGTTTTTATCATAAACATGTACATGCCGGGAATGGTCGGGTCCATCCAGTGTACATCCAGGTTCACTGCGGCAGGCATCAGCCGGCTCATTTCTTCCTGAACCATGCTTTCGCGGGCGGACTTATAAAAAACATCCCGCACTGCAAGCCTGTCTTTTCCTTCTGGGGCTTCCATCTGGATCCCCGGAAAGATCAGGGCGTCAATCTGGTGCTTGTTTTTGCATAGCTTGACAGCCTGTTTTGTCGAACTCACAAAGAAGTTCAAAGACCTTCTGAGCAGCAGGATGGACAGAATGGCAATGATGATGTTGCCGCCGTCACTGGTGAGAAACGGGGCCAGAATGATAAAAAATGCCGCCAGAAAGGCAAAAGAAGTAATGATCTTGAGGTAATTTTCAGTCTTGTTCTGGATGTACATCTTTACGTTGCCGGGCCTTACATCACAACCTGAAAGGGCCCAGGCACTGAAAAAATAATACCCTGTCATTATAAACAGCATGAAAATAAACAGCCAGAAATTCAGCAGCATGAGCACCAGAAAAGCAGCGCTCAAAAAAATAAGGCTTGCTGATATCTCACAAAAAGAAGAGTAATACCCCTGAATTGTTTCTTCCTGGTTCTTGAGAAGGGTCAGGGCGTTGGCCCTGTATAGAATTTCCTTGCCTGCATCCTGTGACAAGCGGTTGACCAGGGCTTCCAGGGAAAGGGTAACCAGATAAAATGTCACTGCAGCCAGGCTCAGTCCCAGGATCCAGATGGATTTGTCAGCAGGGTCGATGAATGGAAACCAGCGCGGCACCCCGGGGGAACCTGCCAGCAGTATCACCTTTAAGGGCAGGAGCAAAGACAGAATCCGGGTCATGGTGGCTGTTGCCTCGGCAGTGATAACGCCAAAGGTGGTCAAGGGCCGCAACTGAAAAAAAGTCCGCATGACCCGGGCAAACCAGGCTGCAAATGCAGAGCTCTCCTGTATAAGGTTCATTCTTCAGATTCCAGAAAACAGGTTTGGGGTTAAAGGTGTAAGTCCAATTCGGGCTATGCCCGCAACCCAGTTATCTGTTATTTGTTAATTGTTAATAGGATAAGGCAGTTAAGTTAGGCTTTTGTTCTTCAACAATTGTAACTATTCACCATGATAACTGGTTTTGTCGGGGTCGGTATCGGAATCGGGATCGGTATCGAAGCTGTTGGGGAAGGCCCAACGCAACTTTGACTTTCGGTTTTCTATCGACCCCGATACCGATAGCGACCCCGACACCGATGGCCAGAACAAGAGTACACACCAAATGTGCTGAACAGTTACCAACAATTAACAATTAACTGATATCGATTGCTTATTTTTTTATGACAGGATTTCAGGAGTAAGTCACTGACCATAATCACGGCGCAGGGCTTCAAAATCCTGCAGAGGGCGCGGGAATAATTTAAGAAAAAGCTGCTGCCTTCCGGCCAGCATGTCTTTTCTCAGGCAGCCATGCTTGACCGAGGTGTTGACAGGGCCCAGTTCAGCCCTCTTGACCGCGGCCCGGACATCTTTTAATTCCAGAGGAACGAATATCTTTTCATGCAGATAGCTGCTTCCTTGAGCCTTGTAGTCATCCAGAAAAAAAAGCAGCACTCTGTCAGGTCTTTTTTCCTTCATGAGACGGATCCGGCGTAGTGACAGGATATATCTCAGCGCTACATAGGCAATTCCCCTGCCGGGCCAGCGGGCCTGAACTGACAACAGGTGATCCTCAAAGCGCCGGATACAGCATATATATATGGGCTGCACTGGATCAAAAAAGGTATTGTAAAAGTCAAAGTATTTTTCATGGTATGGTGTTTTATACCCAAAATATCTACAGTCGTCACCAGCCTCCCGCCTTTTGCCCTTTTGCAGATTGGCCCAGACGGCAAACATGAAATCCTTACTGGCAAGGCTGAATTTATCAGGCAGTTCTTTTTCAGGGCCTGCAGTCACATACATTCGCTGAAATCTTTTCACCGTGCGTATAATCCGGTCAATGATAAAAACAGGTATTTCCCCCTGAACGGTTACACCAGGCACCTCATTGAGGACGTTGGTGATGAACCTTGTTCCAGAGCGGGGTGGGCCGACTATTATCAAAGGGGTGACTTTATCTGCAGATGGATAAGCAGGCAACTGAACTTCTCCGGCCGGAACCCGGGCCTGGCCTTGAATTTACTTGACGTTTCCAAAACAAAAAGAACTATATCAACAACTCCTGAAGGTCAACATGAGCATATGTGAACAAAAAACCTGGGCTAAAAATATGGCGGAAGATGACTCATGCTGGTCTCCATAATCATCCCCGTTTTCCGCAACAATAAAGGCCTTGATTCCTGCCTGAAAGCACTCGAGGTTCAAACGTGGCCCCGGGATCAGTTCGAGATCCTGGTGGTGAACAACGACCCGGAAAAGGATATTGATGTAAAGACGGATGCCGCCAACCTGCACATTTTAAGGGAAATGACTCCTGGATCATATGCTGCAAGAAATAAAGGAATAAATGAGGCCAGGGGCGAAATCACTGGATTTTGCGATTCGGACTGCATTCCGTCCAGGGACTGGATTGAAAAGGCAGTAAGGTTTTTTAAAGAAAATCCTGACTGCATGCGCCTGGCCGGAAAAATAGAGCTCTTTACCAAAAACCCTGAAAAACCAGCAACCGCCGAGCTTTACGAGCAGGTCTTCGCCTTCAGGCAAGAAGACTACGCCAGGAAAGGAGCAGCCGCCACAGCCAATATGTTTGCATACCGCTCTGTCTTTGCCGACGCCGGCCTGTTCCGCCAGGATCTCATGTCCGGCGGCGACCTGGAATGGGGACACAGGGCGCAGAAGGCCGGCCATGCCATAGGATTTTCCCCTGAGGTTGTGGTACAGCACCCGGCCAGAAAAAGC
>PWGS01000295.1 GCA_003554505.1 Desulfonatronospira sp.
CCTGAAAGGGAACCCGGTTTCACGGGGCAAGCAGAAGCCAGATAGAAGATGATAGACTTCAGAGGAGGGTATAAGTTTCCCTGCCGGGATTTATGCCCGGCAGGGAAACTTTTTTTAATTGGTCCGGCTGGTTGAGCCAATCAGCGGTCTAGACCCTCTGGATTTCGAAGTTCAGGTCTTCGCCGGCCAGGGGATGGTTGGCGTCCAGGGTCACGGTCTCTTCCTTGACGTCGACTATGACTGCCGGGAACTCCTGGCCTTCGGGATGCTTGAGCATGAGCTGCTGCCCCACGTCCTGGGGGATTTCGTCAGGAAACTTGTCCTTGGGCACATCAATAATCATATCGTCGCGCCGGTCCCCATAGGCCTGATCCTTGCCAATGGTAACCTGTTTGCTTTCGCCTTCCTCCATATCCCGGACAGCATCCTCAATGCCGGGGATCACTTCGCCCTTGCCCATGGTAAACTCCAGGGGTTCCTTGTCCTGGGAGCTGTCAAACACCGTTCCGTCATTGAGCTTTCCGGTGTAATGCACTTTTACCTGGGTTCCGTCTTCTACTTTGGACATCAATCTTCTCCTTTGGTTTTTCTTACCCCGCACTTACTTTTGCCGGACCTGAAGCTGATTTTATGCACAACAGTCGTGGGTGAAAATCTGCCAAGGGTCTGAATAACAAATCGGCAAAAGTAAGTGCGGGGGGGATTTTACTTTTTATTTATCTGGACCTTATTCACTATCTTCTGGTAATATTCCTGGTGTTCTTCCAGGTTCACCGGGCGGTTGCGCATGATGTTCATTCTGGTGACCATGAGATTCAGTTTCTGAACACGGCGGTAAGCCTCTTCTTCTTCCCGGCTGTTTTTGAGAAGCTCTCTGGTGTTGGCGATTTCTTTTTGAAGTTCCACTTCCGGGGGGGCATATCCGGCATTTTTAAGAATCTTGTAGGCTATACGCATGTCTGAAGGGATATGTGAATCATCCGCAAGGTCCAGAGGTTTTCCCCGCCCGGGCAGATTGTCCATTTCTCCCTTTTCCAGGGCCTCCAGGATCCTTTCCTCTGCTTTTCTGGCAAAGATGTCCACATTCATCCCTTTATGCAGATCATGGGCTTGAGCCTGGCCACCTTACGGGCCAGAGAGCTGTTATGGCTTACCTCCACCACCCGGCTTACATCCTTGTACGCTTCCGGGGCTTCTTCGGAAAGCCCTTTGAAACTGTGACTTCTAACTTCAATATTCATTTTTTGCAAATGGTCAATAACCTGGCGGCCGGGGTATTTTTTCACCGCCTGTTTACGGCTCATCACTCTTCCTGCTCCATGGCAGGCGGATCCAAAACTGAGATGCATTCCTTCAGAAGTTCCGGCCATTATGTATGAAGATGTACCCATGCTGCCGCCAATGAGTACCGGCTGCCCTACCTGGCGATACACGGAAGGCAGATCCGGATGTCCTGGTCCAAAAGCCCTTGTGGCGCCCTTGCGATGTACGAAGAGCCCGGCCTTGCGACCTCCTGTTTCGTGGTCCTCCTCCCGGCAGGTGTTGTGGCAGACATCGTAAAGCAGTGAAACACGGGCCCCGGGAAAGACAGTTTCAAAGGTTTCCCGGGCCAGGTGGGCCAGGATCTGGCGGTTGGCCAGGGCGCAATTTATGGCTGCGCGCATGGCTCCCAGATACTGCTGTCCGGTATCGGAAAAAATCGGGGCGCAGGCAAGATCCCTGTCAGGCAGCCTGATGTTCTGCCTGGATGATTCCTGGACCATGAGCCGGATGAACTCTGTAGCCACCTGGTGCCCCAGCCCCCTGGAACCGCAATGAATGCTTATGACCACGTCGTCCTTGCGCAGTCCAAAGGCCTGGGCGGCGTTGTCGTCAAATATTTCCTGAATGGCCTGGATTTCCAGATAGTGATTTCCTGAGCCCAGGGTGCCCAGCTCCCGGTCCAGGCGTTTGCGGGCCTTGTCGCTTACAGCTCCCGGGTCCGCGCCGTAAGCTGTACCGCCTTCCTCGGTTTTTTCCAGGTCCGAACTTGTTCCGTATCCTTTGCCCACAGCCCATCTGCCTCCCTGGGCAAGCATCCGGTCCATTTCGCTGCTGGAAATCTTCAGTCCCTTTCTGGTCCCCAGCCCCGCCGGGATATTCTGGTACATAAGGTCGGCCAGGGCTTTTCTTTCCGCCAGGACTCTGTCTTTGTGAATTCCTGTCACCAGCGTACGTACTCCGCAGGCGATGTCGAACCCCACTCCTCCGGCGGAGACTACTCCTCCCTGGTGGGGATCAAATGCACCCACTCCGCCGATGGGGAATCCATACCCGAGGTGGGCGTCGGGCATGGCCAGAGCGCCGTGAACTATGCCCGGCAGGGTGGCCACATTGGCCACCTGCCTGAAAACGTCCGCCTCCATGTCCGCCAGGAGTTCATCGTCGGCAAAGATGAAGCCGGGCACACGCATGGGGCCTTCAGGTTCCAGGCGGTATATGTATGAAGATGTTCTGACGGGCTTTTGCATACTCATGATCAATACTTTCTTCTATGATGGTTGAAAATGAAAATTAATACGGCCCCGCTGGTTGTCAAATCCTTATACATCTACAATGCAGCTGACAATGTATTGTCCGTTTTTGTCCTGCCGCACCTGAAGGCCGTTGAAGCTGGCCCCTTTTACTTCCACTGCCGGCCGGTGTCTGGAGTTGTCCAGGGGTTCCCCCAGAACTGTTGCCTGCAGCCGGCCATTGTGGATATTCACCTCAAGCCCGGAGTAAACAAACCCCTCTGCGGAAACCAGGAAAATCAGTTCGTTTAGAAAATCGAAAAACAGAAGTTCCGGGTCATGACCTTGCAGGTCTATGTATCTGGATTCTATCCGGCGTATGAGTTCAAGGTCGCACATCACCGCCATGAGAGCCAGGCCGGCCTGGGCGACAGCCTGATCCAGACCGGGGCCGACACCCTGAATCCCTATATCGGCCCTGTGATCCAGGTGTTTCCAGTAAGCGCTGTTGTTCATAAAATAAAGACTACTTTTGTGGTGTATATTATTCCTGGAAGTTTGCGTAATTATCCTGCAACGTACAAGGACAAGCTGCCATTGCATGCCGGACGGCAGTGTCCATATCAGTGTGATAAACTGGACAAGATTGACTTTTTAAGCAAATATAGTGCATAATAATAGTTGTTGCAACTTGAATACGGTCTTTTTATCCGTTCAAAGTCGTTTTCCATGTCAATGCCCCCGGCTACCTGTACAATCCTTGCATAAGGCTGGATAAGGGTTTTTGGCTATTGGAAATAAGCCTGGCTTTGACATTCGATAATCAACCAGGAGGTAGATTTATGGCCAAGAGCAAACGTAAGGGAACCTATACCCATAATTATGATCCTGACCGTCTGCGGCAGTTGATCAAGGAGCAAAGGGGTGCCAAGGAAATCATGAAGGAGCTGCAGATTTCCAGGTACAGCCTGTATGAGCAACTGCTCATGCTTCAGGACGAGGACAATGAACTCTATGATATTCCTGGTCTTCTGGATCCTCCCACTCTGGAAGAAAAAAGGTGGTGGAAATACAAGAAGGATGGAGTGATTTTTTCGGAAAGGATGCTTGAGTATGCCGGATTTAAGCCCGGAGATGCCTTTGAGATGGTAGTGGAAGAAGACAGGGTGATCCTGAAAAAGATCTGATGTGGATCTCTCCCGGAAAAAAGAGTTTTCAGCCCAAGTCCCGTTCAGTATATTGATCACGTTGGGCGATTGTTCACCCAATTGCTGAGCAGGAGGTTTTCATGGAAGAAGAAGTTCAGATGCCTCGCCAGATGCGCAAGGCCACCTGGAAAAAAAGGACAGGCAGATTAAGATACGACATTCATCCCTGGGTGTTTTTCATTTCTACAGCCATAATTCTTCTGGGAGTAATTGTTACCCTGACTGCCGGAGAGGCGGCTCTGGAGGGTTTCGAGGCTATACTTGGCTGGATCACCACGCATTTCGGCTGGTTTTTTATCCTGGTCATGAACCTGGTGCTGGTGTTCTGCATTGCTCTTATCTTTACCAAATATGCAGGGATGCGCCTGGGAGGAGAAGACGCTGAGCCGGAGTTTTCCACTATCGGCTGGTTCGCCATGCTCTTTTCAGCAGG
>PWGS01000262.1 GCA_003554505.1 Desulfonatronospira sp.
ATACGCCCCAGGTTCTCATCTTCGGGCATGGCTGCCAGGGGAGCAAGTCCCGGTGGGACTGGAAAAGGCAGGGCTGCGCTGTTTACGGCTGTAAGACGTCCGGCATATCTGTTCTGCAGGTACTGAACCAGCTGATCCCGCTCACTGCGGGTAAAGGCCTCCATTATGCCCCGCACGGCGTCCTTATCGCCTTCGTCCATCTCCTGAAGTGATTTGCCGAGGATCGCTGTCCAGTCATAAGATTCCAGCTCCCCGGGATCCCATTCGCCGCGAAAGAGGTGAACCTCCACGTTTTTACGGCCCTTGAAGGATTTGATGCTCATATTGACCACATAGGCCCGTTCCAGGGGCAGTTCCTGTTCCGGAGCGACAATATTTATTTCCATAAGTTCTCCACGCTCCCCTTATGTAACTATACACCATGATAATTTCTTTTGTCGGGGTCGGTATCGGGATCGGTATCGAAAATGTCGGGGAACCCCCGGCATGAATCGGCCTTTAGGTGCTTAGCACAAATTTCGGAACAAAATGCTGGCTAGTAACTGATTTCTCACACCCTGCCTGTCACGCCTATGGCGCGATTAAACAAATCCGAAGGATTTCCTGCATAGCAGGGTTAAACTGGGCCTGCTCCTCTGTATAGGATCAGGGGCACGGTGTTAACTCCCCTCCTTGGTCAAGGAGGGGCCGGGGGTGGTTGTACGAAACCCCTTCCTTTTTCTGAATCTGCCCCGCAGGGGCCTCTTTTTTCGCGCCGGGTCGCGGAAAAAGCCTGGATTTTTAGTTCGAACACGATCCCGATACCGACCCCGACCCCGATTATCAGACCAAAAAGGCTGCAATTAAAACAAACTAGTCAAGCTGCTTCTGCAGGGCGTCCTTGACCTCGTCTATGCTGCCGCTGCCGTCCAGTTCAATGTACTTGAAGCCCTCCTTGGCCGCCAGGTCCTTGAAGAAATAGGCTGCAGCCAGGGTGCCGTTCTGAGCATCGTAATAAATATCATGACGCTTATCAATGGCCTCTTCGTCCTGGTCATCGGACCTGGCCTTGAGCTCTCCTCCGCAGATACGGCACTTGTCGCCGTCGGGCATGATGGCTTCCACGTAAATGTTGTTGGGATGATTGGGATCATTGGCGCAGAGCCTGCGGCCCATGATTCTCTTTTTGGCCGCATCCCTGGAGAGCTGGACCTCAATGACATAATTGAGCTTCATGCCCTCTTTCTGCAGGGCGTCCCAGAGCATCTTGGCCTGGGCGGGATTGCGCGGGAAGCCGTCCAGGAGCCATCCTCCCCGGCCTTCCTTCTTGAGTGTCTCCAGGACCATGGGAACAGTGATCTCATCCGGGACCAGCTCTCCCTTGTCGATGTACTCCTTGGCCTTCTGCCCGAGTTCTGTACCCTGCTTGATGTGCTCCCTGAAGATGGCGCCCGACTCGATGTGGGCAAGATTATACTTGTTTTTGACCAGAGAACCCTGTGCACCTTTTCCGCTTCCGTTGGGACCGAAAATTAAGCTGTTCAATTTGGACCTCCTTTTTTAAATACAAATTTGTGGAAAAGTAGCTCCAACAGGCGTATATGTCAATCAAACCCTGAGCCTGTTTCAGCAACACTTGACCAGACTGCAGCAACAGGGCTTGGCAACAGACCCTGCTTGGGATATACAGAGCGGAGTCGGGGCCGAAAAATCCCGGTGTTAAATCTTCCGCAGCACAAACTTCAAACTCAAGGTGTTTTCATGAAGACCAAGTTTATTTTCATTACCGGCGGCGTTCTCTCCTCCCTGGGCAAGGGACTGGCTGCAGCCTCCATAGCCGCGCTGCTTAAGGCCCGGGGGCTTAAAGTAACCCTGCAGAAGCTGGATCCCTATATTAATGTCGACCCCGGGACCATGAATCCTTTCCAGCACGGAGAGGTATTCGTCACCGAAGACGGGGCTGAAACCGATCTGGATCTGGGACATTACGAGAGATACCTGGATCAACCCATGAGCCAGCTGAATAATTTCACTTCCGGAAGTATCTATCACTCCGTCATAAGCAAGGAGAGGCGCGGAGATTACCTGGGGGGCACCGTCCAGGTCATCCCGCATGTAACCGATGAAATAAAAAGCGCCATTTTGAGTGTGGCCACAAACAACGAAGATGTAGCTATAATCGAGATCGGCGGAACTGTGGGCGACATAGAGAGTCTGCCCTTTCTGGAGGCCATCCGGCAGCTGAGGGGGGATCTGGGCAAGGAAAATGTCCTGTATATTCATTTGACCCTGGTTCCGTTCATCAAAGCCGCAGGGGAGATAAAAACCAAGCCCACACAACACAGCGTCAAGGAACTGAGAAGCATCGGCATCCAGGCGGATATAATCCTGTGCCGCTGTGAAGTCGACCTGGAGCAGGATATAAAGGCCAAAATAGCCCTTTTCTGTAATGTGGATCCGGATGCGGTCTTCACCGCCAGGGATGTAAAAAGCATATACGAAGTCCCCCTGATGCTGTACGATGAAGGCCTGGATCAGAAGGTGGCCATCCTGCTCAAGCTTCCGGCCAAGAACCCCGGCTTGCAGGACTGGAAAAACCTTGTGCATCGCCTGAACCATTATAAAAACGAGGTGCACATAGCCATAGTGGGCAAGTACGTTGACCTCAAGGAATCATACAAAAGCCTGCACGAAGCACTGATTCATGCCGGCCTGGAAAATGAAAACCGGGTGGTGCTCAAGTACATAAACTCAGAAGATCTTTCGGAGCACAACCTTGCCCTGAAGATGCAGGGAGTGCACGGAATACTGGTACCGGGAGGATTCGGTACCCGGGGAATCGAGGGCAAGATAACGGCCATCAGGTACGCCAGGGAAAACAGCGTTCCCTTTTTTGGAATCTGCCTGGGTATGCAGTGCGCGGTCATCGAATACGCCAGGAGCGTGCTGGGGCTGGAGGGGGCCGACTCCCAGGAATTCAGTCCGGACACCCCTTATCCGGTAATCTATCTCATGACCGAGTGGTTTGACTTCAGAAACCGGACTACCCAGAAACGGGATACCGTCAGCAATAAAGGAGGCACTATGCGCCTGGGTGCTTACCCCTGCGTGCTCAAGCCCGGCACCAGGGCCATGCAGGCCTACAACACCTCCGAGGTATCGGAAAGGCACAGGCACAGGTACGAATTCAACATGAAGTTCGCCCCGGATTTCAAGACCCAGGGCCTGATCCTGAGTGGATTGTCCCCGGATGAAAAACTTGTGGAGATCGTTGAACTCAAGGACCATCCCTGGTTTCTCGGCTGCCAGTTTCATCCGGAATTCAAGTCCAATCCCATGCGCGCTCACCCCCTGTTCAGGGAATTTATCCGCGCTGCCGGTCTGTTTGCAGCCCCGGAAGATAAGAAATCTGAAATTGCTTTTGAGGAAACATCTCCTCAAACGGATTCTTGAATGACAATCATGCCTGATGATATGAAAGATCTTTTTGAGACAAGCAGAAAAGAACTGTTTTTCATTCTGGGGCCCTGTGTGCTGGAAAGCAGGGATACGGCACTGCATGTGGCGGAAAGTCTGGCCGGGATGGCCCGCAGCCTGGGTGTCAGCATTGTTTTTAAAAGCTCCTTTGACAAGGCCAACCGCAGTTCCATTGAAGGATTCCGGGGACCGGGCATGGAGCAGGGACTCGAATGGCTGCAGGAAATAAAAAACCGGACCGGACTGCCTCTGATTACCGATATCCACACCCCGGAGCAGGCGGATGCAGTGGCCCGGGTTGCGGACGTCATTCAGATTCCGGCGCTTTTATGCCGCCAGACGGATCTTGTTCTGGCCGCTGCAGCCACGGGCAGAATCGTAAACATCAAGAAAGGCCAGTTCATGGCCCCGTGGGACATGTCCGGAATAGTGGACAAAGCTGCCTCACGCACTCAAAGAGTATGGATTACCGAAAGGGGCACAACTTTCGGCTACAACAATCTGGTGGTGGATTTTAAATCCATACCCATCATGTCCGGGCTGGGCTTCCCGGTGATCCTGGACGCCACTCATTCGGTACAACTGCCCGGAGGTCTGAAAACCTCCTCCGGAGGGAAACGCGAGTTTGTCCCTACCCTGGCCGGGGCCGG